>JAHEDS010000070.1:2215-14492 GCA_024641135.1 Flavobacteriales bacterium | reverse complement strand
TTACAAACTCTTCAATTTCATCTGTGCTTCGATGATTAACATCTAAAACATTACTCAAGTCATTATTTAAAATTACACCTTGAGGGAATTTAAAACTTGAGATATCTCCATAACCATTTACAGGGAAATCTCCATAGGACATGTAATTCCCAAACCCTTTACCAATAGCTCCCCAATCTTTATAGAAGGATGCTATTGCTAATAAATCTGGAATATAAACTTGTTCAATAAATCGCTTACCTTCATCAAGAAGCGATTTAACCATGGCTAATCTTTCAGCATTAATTCCTCCTGGATTTTCAGTATTAATAGCGCAAGCCATACCTCCTACTAAATAATTGGGGTGTGGATTTTTTCCTCCAAAAATGGTGTGCACTTTTACAATTTCTTTTTGCCATTCCAAGGCTTCCAGATAATGCGCTACTGCCAGTAAATTAACCTCAGCTGGAAGTTTCATTTGTGGATGACCCCAATATCCGTTAGCAAAAATTCCTAACTGTCCGCTTTCAACAAATTTGGTAATCCGTTTTTTAATATCAGAAAAATATCCAGGTGAGCTTTTAGGCCAATTCGAAATACTCTGAGCTATTTCAGACGTTTTTACAGGATCTGCTTTTAGAGCGTTTACAACATCTACCCAATCCAAAGCATGTAAATGATAAAAATGTATGGTATGATCATGCATATATAATGCTCCTTCCATAATATTTCTTACCATCTCAGCATTTGGTGGAACCGCAATACCCAAAGCATCTTCGACTGCTCGTACTGATGTTAAGGCATGTACGGTTGTACAAACGCCACAAGTTCGTTGTACAAAAGCCCAAACATCTCGTGGGTCTCTTCCTTTTACAATTTCTTCAATACCCCGAACCATTGTGCTGGAACTGTAGGCATCTACGATTTTACCATCTTTAATTTCTGCTTCAATTCTTAAATGACCCTCAATTCTGGTAACAGGATCAACTACTATTCTATCTGCCATAATTATAATTTTTAAGAGTCAATATCTTTTTCGTTTGATTTACCACGGTTAATTCTACTTATTAATTCTTTTCTTTTCGAAATGTTAGCTGCTATAGCATGAACTGCCAATCCGCCTGCTAAAATACCTGCACCAACTTTTCCAATATCATCTGCCAGTCCTTCGGCATGAACACCAGGAACTTTAGCTAATCTCTCATAAAATGGCCCATTATCCCAGAAATCTTCTTCACTACATCCAATACAGCCATGTCCCGATTGAATTGGATAGCTCACACCGTTATTCCATTTTATAGTACCACATGAATTGTAAGTCATAGGACCTTTGCATCCTAATTTATAAAGACAATACCCATCTTTTGCATTTTTATCGTCAAATGTCTCAGCAAACAATCCAGCATCATAATATGGTCGTCTATAACAGCTGTCATGAACGCGTTTAGCATAAAATGCTTTAGGTCTACCTAATCTATCTAATTCTGGTAATCTGCCAAATGTGACCAAATGAACAATGACACCTGCCATAACTTCACCAATTGGAGGACAACCCGGTACTCGTATAATTGGTTTGTTCTTAATAATTTTATGAATTGGCGTGGCATTTGTTGGATTTGGTTTTGCTGCTTGAACACATCCGTTTGTGGCACAGCTTCCCCAAGCAATAATTGCTTTGGCTCCCGCTGCCGCTTCTATCAATAAATCTTTAGCAGATTTTCCTGCAATACAACAATAATTACCATCATCACCCATAGGAACAGATCCTTCAACACAAAGAATATACTCTCCTTTGTATTTTTCCATTGTAGCATGTTTAGCAGCTTCAGCTTGATGACCTGATGCCGCCATAAGTGTTAATGTATAATCTAAAGAAATTTTATCCAGAATAATATCTGACACAATTGGATGATCAGAACGGATAAAAGATTCACTGCAACAAGTACATTCTTGGAAATGCTCCCAAATTACCGGTACTCTGTAAGTCGTTTCTAGAGATTTAGCCACTTGACCAACCATTGAGTTTTCCAAACCCATATAAGCTGCGATATAAGTAGCAAATTTCATAAAATCTCTCCTACTATAGCCCTGTTTTACTATGCTCTCATAATAAGTTTCTCTTAATTCGTTGTTTTTAGCCATAATGAAAAATTAGATTAAAAAAAATGAGATATTTTCTTTTTTGTAAAGAATCTTTTAAAGCTAAATAATCAATCTAAGATAAAACATGACTTTTGTCATATTTTTAATTTCTATAAATAATTATTATTGTTCTATATATCAGTAGCTTAAACCATAAAATTAAAGGCTAAATGCATGAATTATCAATAGCTTTAGGTATCGTAAATATTGCTGAAAAGGAGATAAAAAAAGCCCATAAAAATAAAGTTGAATTAATCGAGCTTGAAATAGGAGCACTTGCAGGAATTGAATTTAATTCACTAGATTTTATTTGGCCTTCAGCAGTCAAGAACACTGTTTTAGAAGGGGCTGAAAAAAAAATAAATATTATTGAAGGAGAAGCTATATGTGGAGATTGCCAACATATTTTTAAACTGAAAAACATCTTTGATTCCTGTCCCGAATGTAATAGTTATCTAAAAGGAATCACTAAAGGAAAAGAACTTAGAGTAAAATATTTAGAAGTTTCTTAATATAACAAAACATCAAATTGTAAATAACTAAAATCAAAAATTATGTGTGGAACTTGCGGTTGTGGATCAGAAGAAAATGGTATTACTATTCTGTCTCCAAAAGAATTAACGTCACATCATCATAACGAGGAAGGACATATGCATAATCATGAACATTCTCATAACCATCATCATCATGAACATTCTCATGACCATGATCATCATGATGTTCATCACAACCATGAACATAATCATTCAAATACTCACCATCACCATCATCATAAAACTGTTATTGATTTAGAGCAAGATATATTGCAACACAATGAAGTTATGGCGGCAAGAAACAAAGGTTATTTTGAAGCCAAGGGGATCTTTGCAATAAATTTAGTTAGTTCTCCTGGTTCGGGCAAAACATCTATTTTAGAAAGAACTTTAATAGATTTAAAAAATGAAAAATCCTTTTATGTGATAGAAGGTGACCAACAAACCCTTAATGATGCTAATAGAATTGATGCTTTAGATATTCCAGTAATTCAAATCAACACAGGAAAAGGATGTCACTTAGAAAGTGATATGGTTTATGAGGCTGTTAAAAAATTAAATATTAGGGATAACTCTATTTTAATGATTGAAAATGTTGGTAATTTAGTTTGTCCGTCAATGTTCAATTTAGGAGAAAATAAACGTGTAGTTATTATTAGTACTACTGAAGGAGAAGATAAGCCGATTAAATATCCTGATATGTTCCACACATCGGATATTTGTATTATCAATAAAATCGATTTGTTGCCCTACTTAAATATTAATATTGAAAAATTAAAAACTTATGCTCTTCAGGTAAATCCTAATTTAAAATTCTTTGAAGTATCTGCCACTACTGGAGAGGGAATGAATGATTGGTATAAGTGGTTAAAAGAAAATTAAATTAAGCGTATTATGTGTCTTTCAATACCAGGAAAATTAATAGAAATAACAGGACAACTTGACGAAACCTTTAGAACAGGAAAAGTCTCTTTTGATGGCGTTATTAAAGAAGTGAGTTTAACACTCGTTCCAGAAGCAAATGTAAACGATTATGTTATGGTACATGTGGGTGCTGCTATTAGTGTTGTTGATGAAGAAGAAGCCAAAAAAACTTTTGATTTACTGAAACAACTCAATGAACTACAAGATTTAGATGCACCTGAATTTGATTAAAACAACACATTTTTAACTTTTTAACAAATGTTAAGCTACAAATTTTAGATTTTAAAAAAAAAATGTTTTCTTTGTCTCATATTTAAGAGATAATTAATTTCTACATTAATATAATTTCTTAAACGGTTGGTTAGGTTCGGGGTGGTTCCCGAACCTTTTTTTTTGTTAATTTTTTCTACAAATAAACTTAAATGATTTTAATCAATTCCTAAAGAATTGATTAGTATTATTTTAGTAACTAACTTAAATTTGTGTTATCTCTAAAATAATTCCCTAATGTTAGAAAAAATTATTCAGTATAGCATTCGCCATAAACTTATTGTCTTATTATTTACAACTGGCATTATAGGCTTTGGGTTTTATTCGCTGATAAATATTCCCATTGGAGCTGTTCCAGACGTAACTAATAATCAAGTACAAGTTATTACTACATCAAGAAATTTAGCTACTGAAGATGTAGAGAAATTTTTAACTTACCCAGTGGAGCTCGAAATGGCTAATTTACCTGGTGTTAAAGAAATTCGTTCAATTTCCAAATTTGGGTTATCGGTTGTTACCGTAGTTTTTGATGACAACATTGGCACCTATCTACCACGGCAACTAATTGCGGAAAAGATAAAAAGTGCCGAAGAAAAAATTCCATCCGGATTTGGAACACCATTTATGGGGCCAGTTTCTACCGGTCTTGGAGAAATTTATCAATACATTTTAAATGTTGATGCAAAACATAAAGACGCCTATTCATTAACAGACATCCGAACCATTCAAGATTGGATTGTAAAAAGACAATTGTCGGGAATACCAGGGGTTGTCGAAGTAAATACCTGGGGTGGCCATTTAAAACAATATGAAGTCGCATTAAATCCAGAGCGTTTAAGAGCTATGAATATTTCAATTTTTGAGGCCTTTGATGCATTGAAAAAAAACAACAGTATTGCAGGTGGTGGATACATCGAAAAACTAAACGAAAGCTATTTTATAAGAGGCGAAGGTTTAGTGAATTCTCTTCAAGATATTGAAAATATTGTTGTCACAACAAGAGAAAACATTCCTGTTTTTATAAAAGACGTTGCAACAGTAGGGTTTGGAAAGGCAAATAGATTTGGGGCAATAACCGGAAATGGTGAAGGAGAAAAAGTATTAGGCCAGGTCATGATGTTAAAAGATGCTAATTCAAATGCAGTTATAAATGCGGTTAAAAACCGCGTAGATGAGATTCAATCATCATTACCTCCAGGTGTTAGTATTAACCCCTTTTTAGAACGCAGTGAGCTTATTACTAAAACAACAACAACGATAGCAGAAAACTTAATTCTTGGTTGTTTAATTGTCATTTTTGTTGTGGTCTTACTTTTAGGAAATATCAGATCTGGTTTGGTTGTAGCTTCTGTAATTCCACTCTGTTTGCTCTTTGCGCTATCGCTTATGTACATTTTTGGCGTTGATGCCAACCTTATGAGTTTAGGAGCCATTGACTTTGGAATTATTATAGATGGCGCCGTCATTATTGTAGAATTTATTGCTTTTAAAATAACAAGTCAAAGAGAAAAACTAATATCGCTTCCAAAGAAAGAAAGCCAAAGTTTAATTGATACCATTACCTTTCAAGGCGCAACCAAAATGATGAAATCGGCCGTATTTGGTCAGCTTATCATCATTATTGTATTTATACCAATCTTATCTCTCGTAAATGTTGAGGGTAAAATGTTTAGACCTATGGCCTTGGTATTCTGTTTTGCCCTTATTGGGGCCATGGTTTTATGTTTTACTTATATTCCTGTAATGGCTTCTCTATTCATAAAACCCTCAAATACAGAAAAGAAAACAATCTCTTCAAGACTTATCGCCTTTTTAGAAGAAAAATATCAACCAACGATATCTTGGGCTCTTCATAATAAAAATATGGTTTTAAGTTTTTCTTTTGTTTTATTATTGGTTACAGCTTTACTATACTCAAATATGGGTGGTGAGTTTGTACCTACATTAGATGAAGGTGATTTTGTGATTCAACCTGTACTCAAAACTGGAACATCATTAACTAAAACTGTTGAAGCAACAACAAGAATGGAGAAAATACTTAAATCTTTTCCCGAAGTTGAACAGGTAGTAAGTCGTATTGGAGCAGCAGAAGTTCCCACGGACCCAATGTCAATGGAAGAAAGTGATGTTATAATTAAATTAAAACCAAAAAGCGAATGGGTTTCTGCTAAAACAAAAGACGAATTAGCTGATAAATTTAAAGAAGCTTTATCTGAAATTCCTGGAGTGAATTATGAATTCACACAGCCTATTGAAATGCGTTTTAACGAACTCATCACAGGTGTGCGTGCCGATTTAGCAATTAAAATTTTTGGAGAAGATTTAGATGTACTTTATAAAAAAGCCATAGAGGTTGAAAAAGCAATTCAAAATGTAAAAGGTGCTGCCGATATTACCGTAGAAAAAACAGCAGGTTTACCACAAATGACCGTAAAATACAATCGGAAAAGTATAGCTAAATATGGTTTAAACATTGAAGATCTAAATAAACTTATCACTATGGGATTCGCTGGTACGCCTGCGGGTACCGTTTTTGAAGGTGAAAAACAATTTGATCTCGTTGTAAGATATGATGAAAAACACCGTAAAGACATTCAAAATATTGAAACAGCATCTGTTTTACTTCCCAACGGAAATAATTTACCTTTAAGTGAATTTGCGGAAATCAGTTACACAAAAGGTCCAGCTAAAATATCCCGTGATAATACTAAAAGACGCATTGTAGTTGGTGTAAATGTAAGGAACCGCGACCTAGAATCGGTCGTTAAAGATGTTCAAGAAATTATTGACAGGGACATTAAACTACCCGTAGGATATACTGTTAGCTATGGAGGCCAGTTTGAAAACCTTAGAACTGCTTCTGCTAGATTAAAAGTCGCCGTACCAATTGCCTTAATTCTAATATTTGTATTACTATATTTTGCTTTTGATTCCATAAAAGAAGCATTAATTATTTATAGCGCCATTCCACTTTCAGCTATTGGTGGTGTCCTTCTGCTTTACATTAGAGATTTACCTTTTAGTATATCAGCTGGTGTTGGATTTATAGCACTTTTCGGTATTGCCGTTTTAAATGGCATTGTATTAATTGAGGAGTTTAAAGAACTTAAAGCTCATGGAATTAGCAATATTAATCAACGAATTCTTATGGGAACTAACAATCGATTAAGACCTGTTTTATTGACGGCAGGTGCAGCTGCGCTTGGGTTTTTACCTATGGCTATTTCAACCTCAGCAGGTGCTGAAGTACAACGCCCATTAGCTACCGTGGTTATTGGCGGACTTATAAGTGCTACCGCTTTAACATTAGTCGTTTTACCCATTTTATATGCTATGTTTGATAGAAAGGAGGGCCTTTCAAAAATTAAAATAAAAAACAAAGCACTACCAATTATATTGTTTATGCTCTTACCGCTCCTTGGTACTGCTCAAAAACAGGAAATAACAGTAGAACAAGCCCTTGAAATTGCTCTTGAAAACAACAATGCCCTTAAAGCTTCTGCAAATAAAGTAACCCAATCAAAACAATTAATGGGTAACGCTATAAACATTGATAAAACTCAAATTTATTATCATTATGATGAAAATAATATTGCAGAAAACGGAGAACCTTTAAAGGTGTTTGGTATTAGTCAATCCATTCAGTTCCCAACAATTTATGGTGCACAAAGAAAAGTAGAAAAACAAAAAACAAAATTATCACTCCAAGAATATAAAATTAATGAACGCTTATTAAAAAAGGAAGTCTATTCTGCTTATTATAATGTTATATATCGCACAAATGTAGTGCTCAGATATAAATTTCTTGACAGTCTTTATCAACAATTTTCAAAAGCTGCTAACAAGCGTTATGAAGTTGGCGAAACCAATTTACTCGAGAAGTTAACGGCCGAAACTAAACAAAAAGAAATTTCATTATTGCTTTCTCAAAGCGAGGAAAATGTTATTAAAAGTTACACCGAGCTACATGAATGGCTTCAAACAGACACTACCTATATTATAACGGATCAAATTGCACCTTTACTCAAACTTAGTGCTGAAAATTTAAATGAGCATCCTGGCCTACAATATTTTGAAACAGCAAAAGAGCTTTCTGAAACATCACTCTCATTAGAAAGACAATATCTTTTACCAGATTTAGAATTTTCAATTTTTCAGGGCACAAATAATGGGTTAAATGCACAAAACTATACAGGTTTTCAGGCCGGAATTTCAGTGCCTTTATGGTTTGGTGCGAACAAATCAAAAATAAATGCAGCGAAAACACAAACAATGATAATTGATAATGAATATGAAAATTATAAAATTCAATTAAATTCAAAATATAAAAGACTTCTTTCAGATTTAAAAAAATATGAAGAAGCAGTAAATTATTACAATAATACGGGACAAAACTTATCATATGAATTAACAGTTAACGCCTCTAAATCTTTTCAACATGGCGAAATTGATTTTCTACAATTTGTACAACTCCTTCAAAGCGCCACAACAATAGAAATAAATTACTTGCAAAATTTATTTGACTATAACAATACTATTCTGGAAATAAACTATTTAACTTTTTAATACTTACAGCAATGCTCAAAAATTTAAAAAACATTAAAAACTTACAAGGATTGCTTATAATTATCACCCTTTTGATTGTATCCTGTAATACCAAGAATAAGGAAAATATTAATTCTGCTGAAAGTACTATTGAGACAGAAAATAGCATCATAACGGTAACAGAATCGCAATTTAATTCCTCTAATATGGAGTTAGGAACAATTACTAAGCAAGAATTTAATACTATTGTAAAAGCCATTGGAATTTTTGAAGTACCACCTGAAAACAAAGCTTTAATCAGCGCTTATTTTGCTGGTTATGTAAAAAACATCTCTTTATTACCCGGTGATGTTGTAAAAAAAGGACAAGTCTTATTTACTTTAGAAAACCCTGAATACGTCCAAATTCAACAAGAATATTTAGAAGCTAAATCGAAATTAGAATATTTAAAAGCTGATTACGAAAGACAAGAATCCTTGTTAGTTGATAATATAACTTCGCAAAAAAGCTTTCTTAAGGCAGAATCTGATTTCAATGTAACTAAAGCACAATACCTGTCTTTACAAAAGAAACTTAGCTTGATGAATATCAATGCGAATGCATTAACTGGAGAATCAATTAGCTCAACAATCATGGTCACAGCACCAATTTCTGGAATTGTTACATCAATTGAAACTTCAAAAGGGATGTTTTTAAATCCATCTGACGTCGCTTTAACAATTACAAATACAGATTATTTACATCTTGAATTAAAGATTTTTGAAAAAGACCTTCCCGCTATTAAAAAAGAACAACTAATTAAAATACGTTTGCAAAATGATTCGACTGAATACTTTGGGCGTGTTCATCTTATAAATAGGTCTATAAACGCTAAAGAAAGAACTATTGATATTCACGGAGACTTAGAAAATGATGCCGATGCTAAATTATTTGCCCCAGGTATGTATTTAGAAGCTGATATTATCACATCAAACAATCATTTTGATGCTTTACCAATGGAAGCAGTAATTAATATTGAAAATAAACATTATGCCCTAATGAAAAAAGATAATGTTACCTTTAAAAAAGTTGTTTTAAATATTGGAGTGACTTCAAACGGATACACTCAAATTCTAAATGCATCCGACTTCAATTCTAATTCTGAATTTATAACAAAAGGTGCATTTAACTTAATATCTGAATAATTTTTAGAATTAAAAATCATAAAAAAATCCAACCACATTAGTAGTTGGATTTTTTTGTCGGGGTGGCAGGATTCGAACCTGCGACCTCCTGCTCCCAAAGCAGGCGCGATAACCGGGCTACGCTACACCCCGTATTATAAAGAGTAAATTATTTTTTAATTTAACACCCTTTAAAAACAGAGTGCAAATATAATTTTTTTATATTATTGAAAGCCATATATTTTCTATAATTTTTATAAAAAACACAACCTTATTTTTTATAAATAAATTTAATTCTCAATCCAATAGCATTTTACATAAAAGTGTTTTGAATATTTAAAAATTTAGATTTAAAACAATTTGATTAACTTCCCAATTAATTAACTTTGTAAAGTTGATGTAAAATATATTTTAATGCTTATTATAGGAATTGCAGGTGGTACAGGTTGCGGAAAAACAACCGTGGTAAATAAAATAATAAACGAATTACCCGAGGGTGAGGTTGGTGTTATTTCTCAGGACTCTTATTACAAAGACACGTCACATTTGGGTTTTGATGAAAGAATTAAAATAAATTTTGATCATCCAAGATCGATTGATTTTGAACTTTTAGTGGAGCATTTAAAATCATTAAAAACAAATGTCCCCGTAAATCAACCCGTATATTCATTTGTTAAACATAACAGAACGGGAGATACTATCATCACCCACCCTAGGAAAGTAATGATAGTTGAGGGCATTTTAATATTTACAAATCCTGAACTTAGAGAAATGTTTGATATAAAATTGTTTGTACATGCCGATACAGATGAACGTTTAATAAGACGATTAAAAAGGGACATTTCCGAACGTGGACGTGACTTGGACGAGGTTTTATCGCGTTACCAAAACACCTTAAAGCCAATGCACGATCAATTTATTGAACCTATGAAAGAATATGCGGATATGATTATCCCAAATAATAAACATAATATTGTAGCCATCGATATTGTTAGATCCATAATAACTCAAAAACTATAAATGTCCATCTTTAAAGGTAAATCCAAATTTTTAAAACCATTCAAAAATGTGTTTATACTCATTTTAGTCGTTTTTGTCGTTTGGATGATTTTTTTTGACGGCAACTCCTATCTTATTCATCATGAGTTAAATTCTGACATTAACGCCTTGGAGGCTGAAAAAGAGTATTACAATAAAGAAATTGAAAAAGATAAAAAAGTTATTAAAAAATTAAGTACTGAAGAAGGACTAGAAAAATTTGCACGTGAAGAATATTATATGAAACGTGACAGTGAAGAAATATTTATTATTGAATATGAAGACAGTTTAAAAACAAAAGATAATGAGTAAATTATTATTTAATGAATTTGAAGCTGTAACTTCAAAACAGTGGAAACAAAAAATACAATTTGACCTAAAAGGTGCTGATTACAACGATGCTCTTATTTGGAAAACTAATGAAGATATTAATGTAAAACCATTTTATCATGCTGATGAGTTTGAAAATTTACCATCTATTTCAAGTACAAATGCTACTCAATGGAGGATTTGTCAAACTATTTTTGTTGCAGATGTCAAAAAATCTAATAATACAGCCTTAAATGCAATTAAAAGAGGTGCTGAAAGCATCAAATTTCTAATTCCAGATGAATCGGTTTCCATTACTCAGCTCATTGAAAATATTGACACGACAACCATACCCCTTTATTTTGAATTACAATTTCTTTCAGAAAACTATATCAATCAATTTCCACAAATACTTAACAATAAACATATCTACTTAAATGTTGATATTTTAGGAAATCTGGCAAAAACTGGAAATTGGTTCAGCTCATTAAAAGAAGACCATATTAAATTTGAGACTATTGTCCATCAAATTAACACATTAAGTATCAACATTTCACTTTATCAAAATGCTGGTGCTAATATGGTTCAGCAATTGGCATATGGATTATCACATGCTAATGAATATTTAAATCACTTTGAATCGAAAATTACAAAGGAAAAGAAGCAAACAATAAAAATAGTTTTCTATGTATCCGTTGGAACCAATTATTTTTTTGAGTTAGCAAAACTTAAAACTTTACGTTTTTTATGGAATACTCTGGCATTAGAATATGGTTTTAATGCACATTGCCACATTGTGGTTGCGCCAACTAGACGAAATAAAACACTTTACGATTACAATACAAATATGCTACGTACGACTACTGAATGTATGAGTGCCATATTAGGAGGAGCCGATACTGTATGTAATTTAGCTTATGATGCCATTTATCATAAAAACAACGAATTTGGAGCTCGAATTGCACGAAATCAATTATTAATTTTAAAACACGAAAGTTATTTTAACAAAGTTAATAATCCAGCAGACGGGGCCTATTATATAGAAAGTATCATAAATCAGCTAGCTGATAAAGCGTTAGAACTATTTAAAAATATTGAAGCCAACGGTGGATTTCTTAATCAACTTATGACTGGAACAATTCAACGTAAGGTAAAAGATAATGCATTGAAAGAACAGCAACAGTTTGATGAAGGAAAAGAAATATTATTGGGTAGTAACAAACACCCAAATGCTAATGACAAAATGAAGCATGAGTTGGAACTTTATCCATTCGTAAAAACTAACGAAAGAAAAACATTGATCGAACCAATCATTGAAAAAAGATTGGCTGAAAAACTGGAACAAGAACGATTAAAAAAAGAAGATTAAAATGA
>JAHEDS010000070.1:0-2115 GCA_024641135.1 Flavobacteriales bacterium | reverse complement strand
AGAAAAAATCTTCAACATATTACTTTAAAAAACCCCGTTGAAATCAAAAAAGATTCAGCTAAAACCAGTTTCTTAACAGCTGAAAAAATAAATTTAAAATCAACATATTCTTCTAAAGATATAAAAAACATTGAGCATCTGAATTTTGGGGCTGGCATTCCTCCTTTTCTTCGTGGTCCATATGCAACAATGTATGTACAAAGACCATGGACTATTCGACAGTATGCTGGTTTTTCAACTGCCGAAGACAGTAATGCCTTTTACAGAAGAAATTTAGCAGCAGGTCAAAAAGGATTGTCCGTCGCTTTTGATTTGGCAACTCACAGAGGCTATGACAGTGATCATGAACGTGTTGTTGGTGACGTTGGGAAAGCAGGTGTGGCAATAGATTCTGTTGAAGACATGAAAATTCTTTTTGATCAAATTCCACTAGATAAAATGTCCGTTTCAATGACCATGAATGGGGCTGTTTTACCTATTATGGCTTTTTATATAGTGGCCGCAGAAGAACAAGGAGTCAAACAATTAGATTTGTCAGGAACTATTCAAAATGATATTCTTAAGGAATTTATGGTGCGTAACACCTACATTTATCCACCAACTCCCTCCATGAAAATCATTTCAGATATTTTTGAATACACCAGTAATCACATGCCAAAATTTAATAGCATAAGTATTTCTGGTTATCATATGCAAGAAGCTGGTGCCACTTGTGATATTGAATTAGCTTATACGCTTGCAGACGGTTTAGAATATATTAGAAAAGGGCTTGAGGCAGGAATGAATATAGATACATTTGCTCCTCGCCTATCATTCTTTTGGGCTATTGGCATGAATCATTTTATGGAAATAGCCAAAATGCGTGCTGCTCGCATGCTTTGGGCTAAAATTGTTAAACAATTCAATCCTAAAAATGAAAAATCTCTTATCCTTAGAACACATTGTCAAACAAGTGGATGGAGTTTAACGGAACAAGATCCTTTTAATAATGTTTCAAGAACATGCATTGAAGCTGCCGCAGCTGCCTTTGGTGGTACTCAAAGCTTACATACTAATGCCTTAGACGAAGCCATTGCTTTGCCGACTGATTTTTCTGCTCGTATCGCAAGAAACACGCAGATTTACTTACAAGAAGAAACTAAAATTGCAAAAACAGCTGATCCCTGGGCTGGAAGTTATTATTTAGAAACATTAACCCACGAAATTGCTCAAAAAGCATGGTCTTTATTAGAAGAAGTAGAAGATTTGGGGGGGATGACGAAAGCCATTGAAGCTGGTATCCCAAAAATGCGTATTGAAGAAGCCGCAGCCAGAAAACAAGCTAGAATAGATTCGGGACAGGATATCATTGTTGGTGTTAATAAATACAGACTTAAAGAAGAAGACCCTATTCAGACTTTGGAAGTCGATAATCAAACGGTAAGAGCACAACAAATAGAGCGATTAAATACGATAAAAACTGAACGAAATACTAAAAAAGTAACTCTTGCCTTAACAAAATTAACTGAAGCAGGACGTTTAGGAAATCAAAATTTATTAGCTTTAGCTATTGAAGCGGCCCGAGAACGTGCCACGCTAGGCGAAATTAGTGATGCGCTTGAAGTCGTTTTCGGTAGGTATAAAGCACAAATTAAATCATTTAGTGGTGTGTATAGTAAAGAAATAAAAGACGATAAATCCTTTAATAAAGCAAGGGAGCTTGCCGATATTTTTGCTGAGCAAGAAGGTAGAAGGCCGCGCATCATGATTGCAAAAATGGGACAAGATGGTCATGATCGTGGTGCAAAAGTAGTTGCTACCGGTTACGCAGATGTTGGTTTTGATGTAGATATTGGTCCTTTGTTTCAAACACCTAAGGAAGCAGCCAAACAAGCCGTTGAAAATGATGTTCACATTTTAGGTGTTTCCTCACTAGCAGCAGGTCATAAAACTTTAGTACCCCAAGTTATAGAAGAACTTAAAAAATATGGCAGAGATGATATTATGGTTATTGTTGGAGGAGTAATACCTAAACAGGATTACCAATATTTATTCGATGCCGGAGCCGTTGCTGTATTTGGACCGGGAACTAAAATCAGTGAAGCTGCTATTAAAATTCTCGAAATTTTAATAGAT
>JAHEDS010000144.1 GCA_024641135.1 Flavobacteriales bacterium | reverse complement strand
GCTTCTGTTTTATATGGAGCTGATGAAAACGATTTATCTCAACTAATGATTGAAGCATTAAACGAAAAGTATAAAAAACAATAAAGCAATTATTTTTTATCAAAAATTCTTCATCAAATTATAAGAATAAAAAGCCTCCGTTAAATTAGGTTTTAACGGAGGTAACAATAAAAGTCAAACCCTCATTCTCTCTTTTATTTGTTCTTTATATTTTTTACAAACTTTTTATTATGGATTCCAACAAATTATCCAATTCTTTAAGAGAACCATTTGCTCTTGATGATAGGTAAACGATCCTTTTGTTTCTAAACTTTAAAAGTGTTAACGGCTTTTTTCTTTCACGAATATTTCCCAAGTCTTCTGGCACCATATCAATTAAAAGCTGATTTAAATGTTTAACGGCTTCATAGGAGATAAACATTTTATGTATTCCTTTTTTATCGACATTTTCTATGCCATTATAAATGACTTGACCATTTTTAAAAATCCAAAGGTCATATACAGGGCAATCATCAAAACACTTACCTTTAGATAAGCTTAAAAAGGCATCTTTTATATCATAAGATTGCTTTTGTTTTTTCATGAAATATGATGTCAATAATGCCATGTGGGGCTTTTTAAATTTTTTTAATAACGTTTTAAAGAGTTAGTAAATTTGCGCCAAAGACTTATCGATTTGGGGTAACTGCTTCGACGCAAATCATCTAACTATTCTTCTTCAGATGTATAAATCTGAATAAATTATCTTACTGTTTTTATATGAGTTTTAATATTATCTCAAAAACTATAATCAGTAATGATATAATTATTACTATAATCAGGTAGGTAAAATCAGGTAGATTTGGATTTTGGGGCAATAAAACCAGAAACTTAAAGGGGCATTTAAGCATCCAGTTATTAGTATAACAGTTTAAAAAAGAAACACCCTACTTTTTGTTTTAATTTTTTTATTTTTGAACTGAAGCTATACTTATATAGGTTAATTATGAATATTGAAACCCAATCTGTTTGTGAAGAGAAAACCTATAAATTACTTTTCGAAGAACACTCCAAATCGTTATTTAACTTTATTTACTATAAATGTGGAGACACAGAACAAGCTGAAGACGTAGTTCAAGAAGCATTCATTAAACTTTGGAATAATTGTAGCAACGTTGTATTTGAAAAAGCAAAGTCCTTTTTATTTACTGTTGCAAGAAATCTTTTTTTAAATGAAGTGGCTCATAAAAAAATTGTTCTTAAGCACAAATCGAACTTATCACCAGACATAACCAATGAAACGCCAGAGTTTTTAATGGAAGAGCAGGAGTTTATGGTAAAACTAAAGAAATCTATTGCTGATCTTTCTGAAAAACAAAGAGAAGTATTTCTTTTAAGCCGAATAGACCAAAAAAAATATTCTGAGATTTCAGATATGCTGGGGATTTCAGTAAAAGCTGTTGAAAAACGAATGAGCCAAGCATTGGCAGCATTAAGAGAACAACTTGGCGATATTTAAAGTAGGGTAAATTATAATATAACTGTTTTAATAATGTAAGAGCATTTAAAAAATGGAAAAATTTAATCGAGATGAAACTTTTTTAGCAAGATGGGTTTCAGGTGAACTTACATCTGAAGAGCTTGAAAAGTTTAAAAATTCCAAAGATTATTCAATTCTGAATCGAATAAACGATGCTTCTCAAAATTTAGAAAGCCCCCATTTTGATGTAAACTCCCAATACAATAAGTTAAAATCATATAAAGCTAATCAACTTAATAAAGAAAAGAGAGTTGTTAAATTAATTCCTAATTGGGCTTATGCTGTTGCTGCTTCTGTTATAATAGCTTTAGGTATATTTTACACACTGAATGTTAAGACACATTTTAATACGGGATTTGGAGAACAACTAGCTGTAGTGCTTCCAGATAATTCAAGAGCACAACTTAACTCAAATTCAAATTTAGATTTTAAATCCAGAAACTGGGAAAACAATAGAATATTAAATCTTAATGGAGAAGCTTTTTTTGATGTCGAAAAAGGTCAATCTTTCAAAGTAATAACTGAAGAAGGTATTGTTGAAGTTTTGGGAACAGAATTTAACGTAATTTCAAGAGCGAAATATTTTGAAGTACGTTGTCAGGAAGGAAAAGTAAAAGTCATAAGTAATGCCACAAATAATGAAGTTGTTTTATTACCAGGTGATGCCATTAGAATTATTAATAATAAAGCAGAACAATGGAATTATAATATCAATGAACCCAATTGGTTGATAGGTGAAAGCACTTTCCAAAACACACCAATGTCACAAGTTTTAATTGCTCTAGAGAACCAATTTGAAATTAATTTTGATATTTCTAAAATCGATTTATCACAACGTTTTACAGGTGGTTTTACGCATAAAGATTTAAATCTTGCCCTAAAAACCGTTATGATTCCAATGGATATTTCTTACTCGGTTGATACCAAAAACACAATTATTCTAAAAAAGAAGGACAACTTAAACTAATATACTATTAATTTTAGGGATATTATACTAAATTTATGATGCCGTAAGAATAATTGATAGTAGATGAAGTTTAACCTAACCATTTTCATTTTATTAATCTCTTTTAGTTTGTGGGCTCAAGAAAATGAGTCCGTACAATATTCAGGAACACCATTAAGCGATGTATTTATTGATGTAGAGAAAAAGTTTAATATTAAATTTTCTTTCAATTCAGAAATTGTTAAAGATCAGTTTATCACTTTTCAATTGGAAAACGCTACTTTGGATGAAATATTAATGGCTATTGAGAATCAGGTAAACATTAGTTTTAGAAAAGAAACAGATCGGTATTACATCATAAAAAAACTGCCCGAAAGCAATCTTACAAAAACACAACATCTTCAGGAAATAGTTATTAAAGAATATTTAACTTCCGGAATAAGCAGAGAACATGAAGACACGGCTATATTGGTTTCACCTAAAAAGATGGGTATATTACCAGGTCTGACTGAACCAGACGTGT
Organism: Flavobacteriales bacterium; assembly: GCA_024641135.1. GTDB lineage: Bacteria > Bacteroidota > Bacteroidia > Flavobacteriales > Flavobacteriaceae > Yeosuana. The sequence continues at coordinate 970 of JAHEDS010000144.1, read as the reverse complement.
TACAAAGTATTCAATTATTACCAGGTGTTCAAAGTCCAACAGAAACTGCAGCTGGTATTTACATTAGAGGAGGAACACCAGATCAAAACTTAGTGCTTTGGGACGGAATAAAGATGTATCATTCAGGACATTTTTTCGGAACGATTTCAGCATTTAACCCATATATTACTGAAGATATTAAACTTTATAAAAGTGGCACAAAAGCACGTTATGGAAATAGAATATCTGGGGTAATCGATATTACTTCAGATTATGATATACCACAAAAAGTTGAAGGCGGTATTGGTTCAAACATGACACATGCCGACACCTATTTAAGAGCCCCAATAGGCAAATCAACGGCGGTTATTTTTTCTGCAAGACGCTCCATTAACGATATATTTAATACAGAAACATTTAGGAATTTAGCCAAAAGAGTTTTTCAGGACACAAAAATTTCTGAAGGGAATAAGATTTTTGAAGATGATGAGGTAACCATTACAAAAGACCTATTCTACTTTACAGATTTTACAGTTAAGGCAATCTCTAAACTTAACGATAAAAATGAAATCACTATTAGTAGTTTATTTACTAAAAATAAATTGGATTATGGTTTTTTGATTGAAGAATACGAAGAAGCCTCTAGAGATCAATTAAACATTAAAAATCAAGGAACCAGTTTTAAATGGGACCATGACTACAGCAATTCAATATCACATATAGTTAGCGCATATTATTCAAACTTCGATTTAAAATATATTGGTGAAAATAGTATTACTGATGAGTTTAGCGACCAACTATCTAAAGTCAATATCATTGATGATTTTGGTCTTGCATATGATTTAGATTGGGATATTAATGAGTCGTCATCACTGGCTTTTGGATACCAGTTTTCATCCTCTAAAGTTAAATATGCATTAAGTTTTCAGGATAGCGAAAGTCCTGAAGAAGATTTTGATCAATCCAATGTTGAAACCAATAATATACAAGC
>JAHEDS010000143.1 GCA_024641135.1 Flavobacteriales bacterium | reverse complement strand
GGGAGCTTAATCACAGAAAGCCATTCAAGAAATTGAGTGGCTTTTTTTGTCTAATTTTTTTAAATTCTCATTCCCTTTAGTCAAAAGATCTATAACTAGATTTCTTTCATGGGTTCTTCGCTTGTTTTTAATAATGTTTAATAAATTTAACATATAATTAAACAAAAAAATACATTATACTTTTCAATTATATTTATCTTTGTTGGTATGATTATTAGAATAGACACCTTAAAAAGTATGACAAAAGCTCTTTTTCTGTTAAAATCGGATTTAAATGTTATGCTTCTTGCCATTCTTGTTTTGGTTAATTTATCATGTAATTCTAATGATATGGAATCTGTTGTTGAAGGTTTAAATGCCGAACTTAATGATGTTTCGCAAACATCGGTATCAATTGATGAAATAATTTTTCAAAATGGATTTCAAGAATTTTCTCAGGCTGTACAATATGTTAATGAGGAATTATATACTGCCCTTGTAGAAATATTTGCTACTGGCACAGACCCACATACTGTGTTTATTCCTACAGACGAGGCTTTTTATAAGTTATATAATTGTTTGGGTATGAAGACAAAAGATATTTCTGAAATTGATAATCCAGGATTTGTCCGGGATATCTTGCTAAACCTTGTTGTAAGGGAAAGATATACCCTCGATAGCCTGATTCAAAGTGATCAAGATATAAAGGTCAAAACGTACTACGGTGAATTTTTGACCGTAAAAAGCGATGGGAGCATTGAGAGTATTGTGAATTCTTCATTTATAGATGTAAATAAATCGAATAAAGTTGCTTCAAACGGTATAGTTCATGTCATTAACGATGTGCTCTTACCCATTGAGGTGGCCTGTACAGAGGATGATTAGTAATTTCAATTAATTTTACATAGTTTGATTGATTTTAATTATGAAAGACCTAGCAAAATTTACTTGGTTAAATACTAATATGGTTTATCATTTTTTCTGTTTCATCTAAGTAACTAGATATATAAGTATTAAGATTATATAATTAAGGGAAATTTCTTAAATCGACATTAAATTGGTTCGACAACACATTATTAGAGGTAGCAAGTTAGATAAGCCATCAGGAATGATGGCTTTTTTTATACACTATTATTCATTATAGTTGAAGCAATTGTATATAAGAACCGAAATAAAGTGAAAGTTTTTCAAAATAAAATAAGGCTGGAGACGGAAGACTTAAATAAAATAAACTTTAATTTCATGAAATTAAAGTTTATTTTATTTAAATTTAAAAACTAACCAAATTAATAACAATTATGAAAGAAATGAAATTTTTTACAAAAAGTGTCTTATTATTGGCTATAATATCCTTTGTTTTAATTGGATGCCAGACTGATAATGATATTATTGAAAATCAAGAAAAAGATGCTCTTGTTGGTTTTAAATCAACCCCAATAGAAGGACAATATATTATTACCCTCAACGGTGAGTCATCTGCTAAAAAGTCTAATTTAAAATATAAGCAGTCTAAAGAGTTTTTAAAGAATGAAATACTTTCCAAATTTGGAGACGTACAACTCTCGAAAGAAAACATTGTACAAACTTATGGATATGCTTTAAATGGATTTACAGTAAAGCTTAATGATAATCAACTTGAAATGTTGAAAAAGGACAATAGGGTTAAAAATATTGAGCAAGATCAAATTATAACTCTTGCGAAGCCTTCTTGGGCTGGCGGTGGCGGTGGCGGTGTCGCAGCTCAAGAAATACCTTGGGGTATTGAAAAAGTGAACGGAGGGGTTTCGTATGTTGGTAATGGTGTGGCCTGGGTAATTGATACGGGTATTGATTTAACACACCCTGATTTAAATGTTGACGTAAGTAGAAGCGTGTCGTTTTTAGGGGGAAGAGATTCGGACAATCCTGACGATAGTAATGGTCATGGTACTCATGTAGCCGGGACAATTGCTGCTATTGATAATTCTGAAGGAGTTATTGGAGTCGCAGCGGGAGCTACGGTTATCGCGGTAAGAGTGCTAGACAGAAGAGGTAGTGGGTCTTATTCTGGCGTCATTGCAGGAGTAGATTATGTTGGTGCAAACGGTTCTCAAGGTGATGTAGCAAATATGAGTCTCGGCGGAGGAGTTTCACAAGCAATGGATGATGCCGTAATTAATGCCTCAAACGCTAAAGGTGTAATATTCTGTCTCGCTGCTGGAAATGATAGTGATGATGCTAATAACCATTCGCCGGCAAGAGCAAATGGTCCAAATATTGTGACTGTTTCAGCTTCTGATGTTAATGATAATTTTGCTAGCTTTTCAAACTATGGGAACCCCCCAATTGACTGGTGTGCTCCTGGTGTAGCAATTAAATCGTCATGGATTGATGGAGGATATAATACTATTTCAGGGACTTCTATGGCAACACCTCATGTAGCTGGAGTGCTTTTACTAGGTGCAGGTAAAAAACTTAAAAATGTAAATGGTGATCCTGATGGTAATCCAGACAGTATAATAACTCATTGATATTAATTACCATATAGTTAATTATTGTAATAAGATTTAACATAAGTCCAACAGAAATGTTGGACTTTTTTTATGATATATTCTTTCATTATAAGGATTCGCGTATTAAAATAAATCGGGAAAGTTGCACTAAAGTTATACTGAAGAAAATTAGGTCAAAAAATGAATAGAATAAAACTAATTTCATCAATTCATTATTAAATTGCTTCGACAACACACTATTAGGGGTAGCAAAACAGAAAAAACCTTACTAGAAATGGTAAGGTTTTTTGTTTCTAAAAACATCTTTTGTAACTTCAAATTACCATAACAAGATTTAAATGGGTTAATAATCACATTTAATTTCTATATTGTAAAACCAACCATACTACAGACCATAATATTTTCCCCACAGACCTTTATAGTTTTTAGATACGGTATTTCATTACAAAAGCGTTATGGTAACTAATTAAAAAACATAAATAATGAAACAATTAATTACTTTGATTTTTATTGTTTTAATGTTTGTTTGTCAAGGACAAACATATACGTATCAAAATATTGACTTTAATGATACAAAGGATGTTAAAGGCTTGTTATATTTTAAAGCAGATACAACTTTGGTTACGGGAAGGGTAATTCGTTATAACAAAAAGGGAGAGGCGAAAAAATATGTTATTGTAAATAATGGGGTTCCTAATAATTTAGGTTGGATTTATTATAATGATAACTATGAAAGTCCAAAGGAATCAGTACTTGGCTCTGTGGTTACAGGAGCAGCTTATATCACAGGTGCTGTTATGGCTATATCTGGTAATGATATTGATGTACCTTTACCTAGAAATAATGCAAATAATATTAACCATTCAATAATACAAAATGATGTAAAAGAAATTCTGGATTATAACAAAGAAATTGCCTCAACAGGTTATGATGATATGTCCCAAAGGAATGAGTTTTCAAAAAACCTTCAATTAAATAAAAATTCTGATATAATTGAAAAGCCTAGTAATGGACTTTATCAAAAAAAAGATGAAGAGGGTCAACTTATAATGGAAGGAAATTACATTGATGGAGAAATGAATGGAGATTGGAAAACATATTACTCTAATGGAAAACTTGAGAGTAAGGGAATTTACATCAAAGGAAATAAAGAAGGTCTTTGGGAAGAATATTATGAAAATGGTAATTTGGCTAGTAAGGTGAATTTTAAAGAAGGTAAAAAAGTTGAGGTTTTTAAAAATTATTATTTAAATGGGCAGTTAAAGGGCAAAATAAACTATAAAGAAGGCAAGGAACATGGTGTGATGGAACTTTATCATAAGAATGGTAAATTGATGCTGGAAGGGTATTTTAAAGATGCAATCCAAATTGGTGTATGGAAATATTATGACGAAGAGGGAAAACTAGTTAATATAGAAGCCTTCGATAAATAGCTAATTGAAATGTTTTATTTCAGCAATTAAATTTGTCTTATAGTTTTTGGTCTTCATTCAATAAAGT
>JAHEDS010000069.1 GCA_024641135.1 Flavobacteriales bacterium | reverse complement strand
TTCATAATTATAAATATGAGCATATTTATCGCAAATAACCTGCTCACCTGGATTCGTGTGCAGCTTGATGGCTGTTTGATTAGCCATCGTTCCAGATGGAAAAAATACGGCTCTTGATTTCCCAAACATAGAAGCTAATCGTTCCTCCAGTCTATTTACAGTAGGGTCCTCACTAAACACATCATCACCAACTTCGGCGTCTAACATTGCTTCCAACATTTGAGATGTAGGTTTTGTAACCGTATCACTTCTTAAATCTATTTTCATAAATTATATTTAATAGTAAATCTATAAAATTATAATAACATTTACTTTTCTCTAACTCTTTAAATCTTATTTTTACAAAAAAATTATCAATGATTACCCAAGATCAAATCAAATCTCTTAATACCCGCCTTGATAAACTTAGGCACTATCTTTGACATAGATGCCAAACTTATAGAAATTCAAAACGAAGAAGAACAAACATTTGCTCCCGATTTTTGGAATAACTCTAAAGAAGCAGAACTTGTTATGAAATCGCTTCGAGTCAAGAAAAAATGGGTCGAAGACTACAAAACATCCCAAACTCTTTTAGATGACTTAGAAGTATTATTTGAATTTTACAAAGATGGAGAGTCTTCTTTAGAAGAAGTTGAAAGGCATTATGATAAAGTTTTTACCCTACTGGAAGATATTGAGTTTAAAAATATGTTATCAGAGGAAGGTGATAGTTTAAGTGCTGTTTTACAAATTACGGCTGGAGCTGGTGGTACAGAAAGTTGCGACTGGGCAAGCATGCTTATGCGCATGTATTTAATGTATGCTGAAAAAAACGGATTTAAAGTGAAAGAATTAAACTTTCAGGAAGGTGATGTTGCAGGAATTAAAACCGTAACCCTTGAAATAGAAGGTGATTTTGCCTTTGGTTGGTTAAAAGGTGAAAATGGCGTGCATCGCCTGGTAAGAATTTCACCATTTGACAGTAATGCGAAACGTCATACAAGTTTTGCATCAGTCTACGTATATCCATTGGTTGATGATTCCATAGAAATTGAAATCAATCCAGCGGATATTGAAATTACAACTGCTCGTTCGAGCGGTGCTGGTGGACAAAACGTGAATAAAGTAGAAACCAAAGTGCAATTAACCCATAAACCAACGGGAATTCAAATTTCCTGTTCTGAAACACGATCTCAGCATGATAACAGAGCACGGGCCTTACAAATGTTAAAATCACAGCTGTATGAAATTGAACTTCAGAAACAACTATCACAGCGCCAGGATATTGAAGCTGGAAAAATGAAAATTGAATGGGGAAGCCAAATACGTAATTATGTAATGCAGCCTTATAAATTGGTTAAAGATGTTAGAACAGCTCATGAAACAAGTAATGTTGATGCTGTTATGAATGGTGATATTGGTCCGTTTTTAAAATCATATTTAATGATGATGGGACAAAAAGAAGTAGATGACACTTTGTAAAGAATAAAACTTATTTTTAAATAAAAATAATACATAATGATTAAAATATATCATAATAACAGATGTAGTAAATCCAGAATAGGGCTAAAATTATTGGAGGAATCAGGCAAAGAATTTCAAATAATTAATTATTTAGATAACATTCCAACTAAAAAAGATTTAACTGAAATCATATCCATTTTAAAAATAAAACCTATTGAATTAGTTAGAAAAAATGAAGTTGTTTGGAAAGAACACTTTAAAAATAAGGATTTAAGTGATAACGAAATTTTAGACGCGATGATTACCTATCCCAAACTTATAGAACGCCCAATTATTATTAACGGCAACAAAGCTGTAATAGGAAGACCTACAGAAAAAATTCTAGAAATACTTTAAATTTATTGATTTTTTGTTTAATATTTTAATATTTTCATTTAACAAATAATTAACCGTAGTCCTTTAAACTTTCTTTTATTTTTGCAGTCTAAATTCAAAAAAGTATAATGTCTAAATCATTTATAGCCCTATTATTATTTGTTTTTATTACAAATTCAATATTTTCGCAATCTTCAATAGATAATGCTACTATAAAAAATTCATCAAATTTCATAAAAGGTAATTCCATTACCCCTTCCGAAAAATCACCAATAAAATCAGTTACCGCCGAAATACTCAAAAATGTTGTAATTAGTGGGGCAGTCTTCGACGAAGAAACCAAACAACCATTAGAATATGCAACGGTAAGCTTTTTTAATAGGGAGGAAAATAAAATACAAACAGGTGGAATTACTGATATCAACGGTAATTTTAATGTTGAGGTTAAAGCAGGTGTTTATGACATCACAATCGAATATATTTCTTATAAAAAGCAGACTTTAAAAAACAAAACCGTAAATAAAGATGAAAATATTGGTGATTTTTATTTAGAAATCAACTTAGAATCCTTAAAAGCAGTAGAAGTCATTGCAGAAAGAACAACTGTTGAAATAAAACTAGATAAAAAAATATATAATATTGGGAAGGATCTAACTACGGCCGGAGGTACGGTAAGTGATGCCTTAAATAATGTGCCATCTGTGGCTGTTGATATTGATGGCGCCATAAGTTTAAGGGGTAATGAAAATGTAAAAATTTTAATAAATGGCAAGCCATCTGCAATAGCGGGTTTTGGTGATTCTAATTTACTTAGTCAGTTACCAGCAGAAGCTATTGAGAGAGTAGAAGTTATTACATCGCCTTCCGCACGATATGATGCAGAGGGTACAGCCGGAATCTTAAATATTATATTAAGACAAAAAGAAACTTTAGGTTTTAACGGCTCGATTAATGCTACAGTAGGAAATCCAGATAATGTAGGATTTACTTCAAATATTAATTATCGTACTGAAAAATTTAATCTGTTTTCAAACCTCGGTTTTAGATACTTTAATGCCCCAAGAAACAGTTATAATGATACCAAGTATTTTGATCGTATTGTCGATGGAGAATTAATCATTCCAGAATATGAAAGAATTATTGAATCACAAAATGTTGATCGAATAAATAGGAATTACAATGGTAATGTAGGATTAGAATATTTTTTATCTGAAAAATCATCGATAACAGGTAGTCTTTTTTATAGATATGGTGAAGATGCTGACTTAGGATTAAATTATAGTGAAAGATACAATGACGCTGATATTGTTGAAAAAACCCTAAGAACTGAGAAGCAAGATGAAAACGGAGGTAGTTATCAACTTGCCTTAAATTACATTACTAGGTTTGATGATAAAGGCCATGAATTAACTGCAGATTTTCAATATGAAAATGATTCTCAAGATCAATTCACTTATATAAAAGAAGATTATTTAATTTCAGACGAAATCATTCCCGAACCGTTTCAAGAAGAAAAGGTATTTGCTGTTGAGGATCAAAAGGAATATTTAGTTCAAGTAGATTATGTATATCCAATAGGAGAAAACTCAAGATTTGAAGCTGGATATCGAGGGAATTTTGAAAATGAAATAACAGACTATACTTTAGAACAAGAGGATATAATAACGGGCGATTTTTTTGTAAATGATACCATAACTAATATATTCGATTATACCGAAAACATCAATGCAGTTTATACACAATATGGAACGAAATTTAATAAGTTTTCCTTCTTATTAGGCTTAAGATTAGAGAATACCCAATTAAAAGGTAATATTGACTCTGTATTAACCGATGAGGAACTAGAAGAAGCGTTCGGATTTCCAATCGATGTCGATTTTAACAATAACTATCTAGGCTTATTCCCTACTCTAAACCTTATTTACAATTTTGGTGAAGGAAAAGACAATGAAGAAAGTTTTACCTTAGGTTATAACCGTAGGATAAACAGACCTCGTAGCTGGTATCTCAATCCGTTCCCCTCAAGATCAAGTAGGACTAATGTATTTCAGGGGAACCCAAATCTGGCACCTGCTTTTTCAAGTACTTTTGATATTGGCTATCTTAAGCGCTGGGATAAGTTAACATTAACGACCTCTGTTTATTACCAATATGAAACAGATTCTTTTGAAAGGATTCAAGAAAATACTGGTAAGAAAACATCAGATGGTATTGATATTATAAGAACAATTCCAATTAATTTATCTACGAATAAGCGAACAGGAGCCGAATTCGGACTACTTTATAACCCTGAAAAATGGTTACGCCTCAATACTAGTGTTAATGTTTTTCAATTTGAAACCGAAGGCGAATTTAACGATGTTAATTACGATTCAAAAAACACAAGCTGGTTTGCTAGATTTAGTGGTAAGGTAACATTACCTGGAGAAATTGACTGGCAAACCAATGCTAATTACAGAGGCGCTAGACAAAATGCTCAAGGAACATCTGATGGTATATTTTCATTGGATTTAGCGTTTAGTAAAGAGTTTTTTAATAACAATGCAACTATTTCTTTAAATGTAAGAGATTTATTTAATTCAAGAAAAAGAAAAGGTGTTACAACCACAGAATTTTATGAAAATTATTCTGAATTCCAATATAGACAACGACAAGTAAATCTTTCGTTAATATATAGATTTAACCAAAAGAAAAAACGACAAGACAATCAAAGACGTGAAAATGGTGGAGAAGATTTTGATATGGAAGGATAATCACGAGATATATATAACCAAAAAAGGAAGCTAAATGCTTCCTTTTTTTATATCTTAAAATCCAATTTAATGAATTTCTTTTTATCTTTTAGCTTTTCTTTCTGCTCTTATTTCTTTAATACGCTCAATTGATGCACCAAAAATCCAATAAGGAATTACAAAAGTTATTAAAAAAATCATTAACCAAAACCCGATAGTTAAAATGGTTAAAAATGCTAAAAATCCTAAATATTGGTCAAATTCGAACATAATTATAAGTGCCTTTTTAAAAATATGAGGCAAATATAATGTAAAGCAAGTATTTATACAAAACTTAACTTAAGATTTATTAACATAATTATACAGAGTAATTAGTTCAAATTAAATTATAAAAACAAACATATATCATAATTAAAATTGGGAAAACTATTAACTTTGTATTTCAATTTTTAATCAAAACTCTAATGAAATTCAGAATAGAAAAAGATACTATGGGTGAGGTAAAAGTTCCTGCCGATAAACTTTGGGGTGCTCAAACTGAGCGTTCTAGAAATAATTTTAAAATTGGTCCTTCTGCCTCTATGCCATTAGAAATTATTTACGGGTTTGCTTACCTTAAAAAAGCTGCTGCTTTTACCAATTGTGAACTTGGTGTTTTACCGATTGAAAAAAGAGATTTAATTGCTCAGGTGTGCGATGAAATTTTAGAAGGAAAACTGGATGATCAATTTCCTTTAGTTATTTGGCAAACTGGTTCGGGAACACAGAGTAATATGAACGTTAATGAAGTTATTGCTAATAGAGCACAACAATTAGCGGGACGTATTGTTGGTGAAGGAGAAAAAGTTATTCAACCAAATGATGATGTGAATAAATCGCAATCATCAAATGATACATTTCCTACAGGCATGCATATTGCAGCTTATAAAAAAGTAGTTGAAACAACTATTCCTGGTGTTAAGCAATTAAGAGATACATTAAAGAAAAAATCTGAAGCTTTTAAAAATGTTGTAAAAATAGGAAGAACACATCTAATGGATGCGACACCATTAACTTTAGGTCAAGAACTTTCAGGCTATGTCGCCCAATTAAATCATGGATTAAATGCTTTAGAAAACACTTTGCCACATTTAAGCGAATTAGCGCTTGGTGGAACAGCAGTAGGTACTGGATTAAACACTCCTAAGGGATACAGCAAACGTGTCGCAGAGTATATTGCAAAATTCACAGAATTACCTTTTATATCTGCTCCAAACAAATTTGAAGCGCTTGCAGCACATGATGCTTTAGTTGAAACTCATGGTGCTTTAAAACAATTAGCCGTTTCATTAAATAAAATTGCTAACGATGTAAGAATGATGGCTTCTGGGCCAAGAAGTGGTATTGGCGAAATTACCATTCCTGCTAACGAACCAGGAAGTTCTATTATGCCAGGAAAAGTTAATCCTACACAATGTGAAGCTTTAACCATGGTATGTGCTCAGGTTATTGGTAACGACGTAGCCGTTTCAGTTGGTGGATTACAAGGTCACTATGAATTAAATGTTTTTAAACCTGTTATGGCTGCTAACTTGTTACAATCTGCTCAATTAATTGGTGAAGCATGTATGAGTTTTGATGAGCATTGTGCAGTTGGTATTGAACCAAATTACGAGGTTATTACCAAACTTTTAAACAATTCATTAATGCTCGTTACAGCTCTTAATACCAAAATTGGCTATTATAAAGCTGCTGAAATTGCCAATACAGCTCATAAAAATGGGACAACTTTAAAAGAAGAAGCCGTTCGATTAGGCTATGTCACAGCCGAAGATTATGACGCTTGGGTTAAACCAGAAGATATGGTTGGCAGTTTAAAATAAACATGTAAAAAATATAACATCATAAAAAAACCTCACAAAATTTTTGTGAGGTTTTTTGTTAATGTATCAGAGCTATTAATTTTATTAATGCCGTTTACTATTAACTAGTATTTTAAATCTTTATAAAAATATTTGTATAGTACCATTGTCCGGAATTATTCTGTTCTGCCGAAACATCAAAATTTGTAAAATCCCCTTCAATATTTTTTCTATGGGATTCACTTTTTAACCAGGCATCCACAACAGATTCTGCGTAAGTATAGCCATAAGCGACATTCTCTGAAACAACTTTTGCTCCTGCATTTGCTTTTAGAAAATTACTCCTTTCAAAAAAATTGTCGTGAGATACTTCGTTTTCAATAACCATATGTTCCGTATGAGTATAGGCTTGAGCCTTTATTAGATCCATATTTTCTAATGGATTTAAACCCATATTTAGTCTATAGTTATTAATTAATTCTAAAATTTGTATTTCAACGGTTTTAGCCTCTGGTATAATAAGGCTATTACTTAAAGCATCGACATTTTCGTCAATACTGTCGGTAGAACACGAGTAACTGAATACAGTTAGCAATACCAATAATGGTAGTCTGGTTATTAATTTCATGACAAAGTAGGTTAAGTTTTGTTTTCTAAAATTAATCCACCAGTCCTGAATAAAATGTTAATAAAATGTTAAAATCGATTAAAAACACACATTTTATCGTATTATTTAGTTTTTAATCGATATAATACATAATTATAATATAAATATTAGTATTTCACCGTTTTATTACGGTGATAGACGATTTACTAACCAAGAGTAATCTTCTTGAAGTAAAAACCTTATTCTATCATGTAACCTATTAGGACGACCTTGCCAGAATTCAAACTCTACAGGTTTAACAATATAACCACCCCAAAATTCAGGCCTTGGTATTTCTTGACCAATAAATTTGTTATCTAGGTCCTTAAGTTTATTCTCTAAATATTCTCTATTAGGAATAATAGCGCTTTGATTGGAAACAACAGCACCTAATTGACTTCCTCTGGGTCGAGATTCAAAATAACCATCACTCAGATTTACTGGTATTTTCTCAGCTTTACCCTTTATGATTATCTGGCGTTCTGCTGCATGCCAGAAAAACGACAGACACACATTTGGGTTATGTTCAATGGCCTTACCTTTCTCACTGTTATAATTTGTGTAAAAGATAAAACCTTCATAAGTATATCTTTTTAAAAGTACTACCCTACTTTTAGGATATCCGTCTAAACCAATTGTAGATACCGTCATGGCATTTGTTTCATCTACGGCAAAATTCGAATCTACTTCATAAAACCATTTTTGAAATAACTCCATAGGATTATCACCTATGTTACTTTCAACAAGTTCTTCTTTTGAGTATGTTTTTCTATAATTGCTTAAATCTTTATCCATTTTAAAAAATAGTCAAATAAGTAAAATTTTTCTCTTTCAAATGTACATAAAAATGTATTTTAAATAATGGAATAAAAACGACCTTTTTAGATATATCCTCTTTTTTTGTTAAATAATTACGATTTGTTTATCTTTTTTAAATGGGTTCAATTATAAACATAAGTTTCACATTATAAATATATTAGGCTAATAATTTCATAAAATTATTTTCATAAAATATAATTAAGAAGTTGAAAATGAATTAACTTTGTTAAAAACTGTAATGAAATTTATTAATAGCAAATATTTTGAAAAACTTAACCATTCTAAGTTGGATTTTAGATTTGGTGATGTTTACTTGTTTGATACATTTATCATTGCAGAAATACACGAAGGAATTCATTTAGACTGGGATAAAACTAAAGAATTTGCAGAGAAGCTTATTGAGCATTACGGAGTTGGCATTAAATTGGGTTATATTACAAATAGAGTAAACTCCTACTCCATAGATGTTCAGTCATGGATAAAAACTGAAAAAACTTATAATATTGTTTCGGAAGCGGCTATTGTATATTATGATAACAATTCATTTATGAATGCCAAAATAGAAAATTATTTTGCCACTAATAGTATTAACAATTATTCCTCATTAGATGAGGCTATTGAGTGGGTAATAAATTTATAGGCACTTAATCAAAATCAAATTCCTTACCGTCTTCAGCCAAAAGAACATTTTTAAAAATAGTTTGGGCTTCTAATTTAAAATCATTTAAATCATCATATCTTGAGGAGTAATGCCCTAAAATTAGCGTTCCAGCATTAGCCTGTTTTGCAATATTTGCCGCTTGTTTTGCAGTACTATGCTTGGTAGAATCAGCCAAGTTTTCATGTTTATCTAAAAATGTAGATTCATGATATAAGACATCGACATTTTTAATTACAGGTACCATACTTTCATTATATACTGTATCACTACAAAAAGCATAACTTTTTGGTTTATTGGGCGAAAAAGTTACGTCCTCATTTTTAATTAGGACCCCTTTTTCATTTTCTACATCAAACCCTTGTTTTAGTTTCCTAAAATATGCTACATCTATATGACTTTCTTCAACCGCATTAATATCTATCTTCCTTTCCCCTTCTTTTTCTTTAAATAAAAATCCGTTAGTATAAACCCTGTGTTTTAAAGGAATCGTAAACACTTCAACATCGTCATCCTCAAAAATTAATTCAGACTTTTCAGAAATTAATTCATGAAAAATAAGTTTGTAATTAGTCCATGAATCGGCGAGTTTCATTTGAAGAGTTATAATTTCTTTAATGCCTTTTGGACCATACACATGAAGATCTTGCTCTCTAGTTAGGAGCCGAAACGTTGAAATTAACCCGACTAAACCAAAAAAATGATCACCATGTAAATGAGAGATAAAAATATGCTTTATTCGGTTGAATTTAATTTTGTGTTTCCTTAACTGGACTTGAGTGCCCTCACCACAATCAATGAGAAACATATGATTGTTTATTTCAAGAACCTGAGATGTGGTATTTGTTAAAGCTCTTGGCGTAGCACTGTAACAACCTAATATAGTAAGCTTCATATTAAAACCCTAAGTGCCTTTCTATCTCTTCCATTTCAATAATATCATACGCTTCTTGCAACGTTGGAACTATTGTAAGTTCTTCAGGAACTTCATTTATATCGACTTTATCAGATACTAAAACAAAAGAAAGTTTAGATTTTTTATGAGTATTTGAAATTTCTAAAAACTCAAGAAGCTCATTCAAACGAAGTTTCTCCAAACTAGTAAGATTAACAATTATATTATCGCTTTTTAATTTTGAATAACCGTCTTTAATTTTTATAACCAATTCAGTTAAAGTAACTTTCTCTTGCGTAATTATAGAAATATTTCCGTCTTGATTTAAAATCATATTAATGTTTAATTTTTGAAGCTAGTAAATAAATAACTGCCATCCTAATAGCTACCCCATTTTGAACTTGTTCTAATATAATGGATTGTTTTGAATCGGCCACATCGCTTGTAATTTCAACACCTCTATTTATAGGCCCTGGATGCATAATAGTAATTTCTTTATCCAAAGAATCTAATAATTCTTTATTTATTCCATATTGCTGAGTATATTCTCGAGTTGAAGGAAAATAACTAATATCCATACGCTCATTTTGAACGCGTAACATATTAGCGACATCGCACCAGTTTAAAGCCTTACGTAAATCTGTTTCAACTTTTACTCCTAATTTATCAATATATTTTGGAATTAATGTTTTTGGACCACAAACCATCACATTTGCACCTTGAAGTTGTAGTGCAAATATATTAGATAATGCTACTCGGCTATGTAAAATATCTCCAACAATGACAATATTTTTGCCTTTTACTTCTCCATGTTTCTCTCTTATAGAATATGAATCCAATAATGCTTGAGTAGGATGCTCATGTGCCCCATCCCCGGCATTGACAATACTTGCTTTTACATGTTTGGATAAGAATACACCTGCACCTGGATTTGGATGCCTCATAACCACCATGTCTACCTTCATAGACAAGATATTATTTACAGTATCTATTAAAGTTTCTCCTTTTTTCACCGATGATTGTGCAGAGGAAAAATTAATAACATCAGCAGATAACCGTTTTTCCGCCAATTCAAAAGACAACTTTGTTCTAGTTGAGTTTTCAAAAAACAAATTAGCAATAGTAATATCTCGAAGCGAAGGTACTTTTTTTATGGGTCTATTAATCACCTCTTTAAAATGATCGGCCGTTTCAAAAATAAGTTGAATATCTTGTTTGTTAAGATATTTGATTCCTAATAAGTGATTGACACTTAATTCGCTCATGGACTTTTATTTATTTATTAAGTAAACAGAATCTTCTCCATCATTTTCCATCCAGTTTACTTTTACCTTTTCATTATTTATTACATCTACTTGCCGACCTCTATAGTCAGGTTGAATCGGTAAATGCCTACTAAAACGCCTATCAATTAATGTTAATAATTGAATTTCGTTAGGTCTACCAAAAGATTGAATTGCTGTTAAGGCTGCTCTTATACTCCTACCGGTATACAATACATCGTCTATAAAAACAATCGTTTTATTTTCTACTAAAAAATTAATGCTTGTTGTATTGGCTTCTAAAGGTTTATCACTTCTTCTAAAATCATCTCTAAAAAAAGTAATATCTAAAAACCCTAATTGAATATTTTTTACCTTATAATCCTCTTTTAATATTTTAGCTATCCTATTAGCCAAAAATACCCCGCGTGGCTGTAAACCAATTAAAACGGTATCTGAAAAATCATTATGTTTTTCAATAAGTTGACAAGCCAATCGGTGAAGAATGATGTTTACCTCTTTTGCGTTAAGTAAAACTTTTTGACTCATATACTATCCAAACGTATTTGGAAAACAAAGGTAATGCAAAATTTTAAAAATAATAGTTTTTAAAAAATGTTTAATAAAAAAGCCTTCAAATTCTTGAAGGCTTTTAATTTATAAATGGTTTCCTATTTTAAATAGGTTTTGATAAACTACTTTTTAGCTTTAGCTTTTGCAGTTTTTCCGTCCATTTTGTCTTTAAGTGCTTGTAATTGATCGTTAGCATCACCAAGTGTTGGTTTAGCTTCAGCAGCAATACTAGCAGCTTTCTTAACAGCAGCTTTAACATTAGCAGCTTCTTCAGCTTTAAAAATAGCTGTATGAGACGCTACTACGCGTTTAAACTCTTTATTGAATTCAATAATTTTAAACTCAGCAGATTCACCTTTTTTAAGTTTCTTTCCATCTTCTTTTTCAAGATGACGAGCAGGCACAAATGCTACTATATCCTCATTAAATTCAACTGTTGCACCTTTATCAACGATATCGCTAATTTCGGCTGTATGAACAGTATCTAAAGCGAAATCTGTTTCATATACATCCCAAGGGTTATCAGTAGTTTGTTTGTGACCTAAACTTAATTTACGTCCTTCAACGTCTAATTCTAATACAACTACATCTAATTTATCTCCAACTGCACAGAATTCACTTGGATGCTTAATTTTCTTAGTCCAAGATAAATCTGAAATATAAATTAATCCGTCAATACCTTCTTCTAATTCAACAAAAACACCAAAGTTTGTAAAGTTACGCACCACTCCAACATGTTTAGAACCTACAGGGTATTTTCCTGTAATATCAGTCCATGGATCTGGAGTAATTTGTTTGATACCTAATGACATTTTACGTTCTTCTCTATCTAAAGTTAAGATAACAGCTTCTACTTCATCTCCAACAGAAACGAAATCTTGAGCTGAACGTAAGTGAGTAGACCATGACATTTCAGAAACATGGATTAATCCTTCTACACCATCAGCAACTTCAATAAATGCACCGTAATCTGCAATTACAACTACTTTTCCTTTTACTTTATCACCAACTTTAACTGTATCGGCAAGTGCTTCCCAAGGGTGCTTGCTTAATTGTTTTAAACCTAATTGGATTCTAGACTTATCTTCATCAAAATCAAGAATTACAACGTTTAATTTTTGATCAAGCTCTACAATCTCATTTGGATGATTAATTCTAGACCAAGATAAGTCTGTAATATGAATTAAACCGTCAACACCACCAAGGTCAATAAACACACCGTAAGAAGTAATGTTTTTAACAACACCTTCTAATACTTGTCCTTTTTCTAATTGACCAATGATTTCTTTTTTCTGTTCTTCAATATCTGCTTCAATTAAAGCTTTATGAGAAACTACTACGTTTTTGAATTCGTGATTGATTTTAACAACCTTAAATTCCATAGTTTTGTTAACATATTGGTCGTAATCTCTAATTGGTTTCACGTCAATTTGAGAACCTGGTAAGAATGCTTCAATTCCAAAAACATCTACAATCATACCACCTTTAGTTCTACACTTAACGAAACCATTAACTATTTCACCAGTTTCATGAGCCGCATTAACGCGATCCCATGCTTTAATTACACGTGCTTTTCTGTGAGATAATACTAATTGTCCAGTCGCATCTTCACGAACATCAATTAATACTTCTACTTTGTCACCTACTTTTAAGTTTGGATTGTAACGGAATTCGTTTAATGAAATAACACCTTCAGATTTAGCGTTGATGTCAATAATAGCGTCACGATCAGAGATGTGAACTACTTTACCAATAACTACTTCATCATTAAGAGTGTCAACGAAATTTTCCGCAACTAATTTTTCAAATTCTTTAAGTTGCTGATCATCAACCTCGTCAATACCTTCTTGGTAATTATGCCAGTTGAAATCTTTTAAGAATTTTTCAGGATTTGCTTGAGCTTCAGATACTACTGGAGCTTCTACAGTTGGAACTTCTACAGCTTCAACTTCAGCTTTTTTTGCTTTTTCAGCCATGTGCTGATTAATTTTTGTATTCTGTTGTGTTCCGGAAGATTATAAGCGAATAACACACAGAAGTGTTATTATTTTTAAGTTTCATTCCTTTTATCTTTCCGTAAATCCGCTAAAAGGAGTGCAAAAATACATATTTTCAACAAAATAGCCTAATTTGAATAAAATATTTTAAAGAAGTTAATTATAAAAGGGGAGCTTTGATTACTGAACGAATACTTCATTCAATTATATGATAACTAAATATATACACATAGAATAATCTATTTGTATTTTTTTATTAAAAAGTAAGAATTATCATAAAAAAAATTAAAAAAATTACCATAAATCCAAATCTTAAGTTAAATTTGTTTAGCTATTAAAAAATTATTAACCTTTAAATCTTTCTTTATGATGAAAAAAATTACTCTTTTATTAATGTTTTTATCGACATTTATTTTCTCAACTTATGCACAACAAATTACTCTTTTTGATTTTGGGCTTTCTGGTCAAACGACTGGAGGAAATTGGAACGATATCACAAATAGCGTTAGTGGTGCTACCAATTTAATTGATGATTCTGGAGCTAGTACAAGTGAAGTATTAACTTTAACAGATTCTTTTGATGATGCTATCAACGGTTGGGGAACAACAACACCAGATGGAGCGTTACCATTCCCTTCTTCAGCAACTAGAGACAATTTCTTTGGAGAAAGTGTTCTTTTTGATGATGGTGGAGCAAGCTCTCCCTCTCTTGAACTAACAGGAGGTTTTACACTTTCTGGTTTAGAGGTTGGTAAATATTATTCATTTAAAATTTTCGCTTCAAGGATAGGTGGAGAAGTTTCCAATAGAGAAACATTATATACAATAACAGGTGATGCCGGTGCTGTAACTGCAACATTAGATGCAACAGACAATACTTCTAATGTAGCTGCAATATATAATGTGCAACCAGATAGTTCAGGCAACATTACTATTCAGTGTGAAACTGGTCCTAACAATACAAATACATATGGTTTTTATTATATAGGCGCCATGGAAATGACAAAAACAGATACTACTTTATCTTCCGATAGCTTTAGTATTAATGGGTTGGTAAATATTTACCCTAATCCATCATCAGAAATCATTAATATAAGTTTAAGCCTTAAACAAGCAGCTAATGTTAAAATGAATGTTTATGATGTACATGGTAAACTAATAAAAACAATTTTAAATGAAAATAAGCCAGCTGGTAGCTTCATTCAAAAATGGGATCGTTCTTCTGTATCTTCTGGATTGTATATTTTAGAAATTAATGCAGATGGTAAAAAACATAATTCTAAATTAATATTGAAATAATCTTATTTCAATTTAACAAAGTAAAAAAGACAATCTAAAAAGATTGTCTTTTTTTTATTTATTAATTAAAACTGACTTTACCAGTTTCATAATAGAGGTAAATTGCTCTTCTAAAGACAAATTAGAATTATCTATTTCAATCGCATCTTCCGCCTTGTAAAGTGGAGAGTCATCACGGGTAGAATCTAAATAATCACGTTCCTGAACATTACTTAACACGTCCTCATAAATTACATCGTCTCCTTTAGATTTAAGTTCTTTAAATCGTCTCATTGCCCTAGTATCAGAAGTGGCAGTCATAAAAAGTTTAAGTTCTGCATTTGGAAATACTACAGTTCCTATATCTCGACCATCCATTACAATTCCTTTTTCAATTCCCATCTTTTGTTGTTGAAACACTAATTGCTGTCGGACTTGAGGTATAGCCGATACCAAACTAACAAAATTAGAAA
>JAHEDS010000068.1 GCA_024641135.1 Flavobacteriales bacterium | reverse complement strand
TAATCATCAACTCCAAAATAAACACTGTAGGCAGGATTTAACTTTTCTAAATGATAATAATCTGAAGGAGTTTTATCAAAATCAGAAAAAAAGCGTTCAAAAACATCTGGCATCCAATACCATGTTGGACCAATATCGAAGACGAATCCCTCTTTTTTTAATTGTCGGGCACGCCCTCCAATAGTTTTATTTTTTTCGTATATAGTTACCTCGTAGCCCATTTTTGCTAAATAGCAAGAGGCAGCTAGCGACGAAAATCCAGAACCTATTATTGATATTTTCATATGTTTAACAAATATAAATAAAAGTTAAACAATAAAAATGTTTTTAACTTTTCTTTTATAATTTATTTACTAAATCTTCAATGGATAGAAAAGGTGTTATATTTTTTGGTAAGTTATTAAAATTTAATGCTTTTAGCATATAACCTAGAATCCATAATTCATTATTATCATTAGATAAAAGAGTTCTTTTAAATTCTTCTAGATAATTTTCGATTTCTTCTTTCTCGGGTTTTATTGTAAAATAGGACACGAACGTAATATTATCGTAAAACTTCAACAGGTCTAAAAGACTACTAGTGGGAATACTTTGACCTAGAAATAGAGTTTGGTAGCCTCGGCTAACCAGCTCATAATTAACAAAGAGTAAACCAATATCATGGATCTCATTTTCAGGGAGAAAAAACACAAACATTTTTTTACTTTCCTTAAGACTTATAACTTCAGACTTCTCTATATTTAACAATATTTTTTGTTTAATATGAGTGGAAATAAAATGTTCATGGGCTGGACTAATTGTCTCAGTTTGCCAAAGCATTCCGATTTCATTTAATAATGGTAAAAATGCATTATAAAATATTTCTTTAAATGATTTTGTTGCTATTAACTCTTGATACGTTTTTGAAAATAAATGCTGATCAAAAGTTAGCATGGCTAGTTTAAATGAATTGATAGCGTACTCATCCCTTACTTTTTCTTTTGTAGCAATCTCTTGAACAAGAGCATTGATGCCTTCATTTCCTAAATTAGAAATTTTAGAAATTTTGTATCCATTATTATTTAAAAAAGCCACATTAAGTATTTTCTGTAGGCTTTCCGTTGAATAATAGCGAATATTAGTATCAGTCCTTTTGGGTTGAAATAAATTATATCTTTTTTCCCAAATCCGAATTGTATGTGCCTTAATGCCACTTAAATTCTCTAAATCTTTGATACTAAATTCTGTCTTAATGTTGTTCATTTTTAATAAAAAATAATTAAACAAAATTAAGAAAAAAAATAGATAAAAAAAACAGGTGATTATTAATTGTAAAAAAAGTGCGCACGAGAAGACTCGAACTTCCACATTCTAAGCGAATACTAGCCCCTCAAGCTAGCGCGTCTACCAATTCCGCCACGTGCGCAAATGAATTATGTAAAAATAAAAAAAGTTAAGCATTTATGCTTAACTTTTTTAGTGACCGGGCTGGGGCTCGAACCCAGGACCCTCTCCTTAAAAGGGAGATGCTCTACCAACTGAGCTACCAGGTCAATTGTTTTCCTCTAACGAGGGTGCAAATATAAAATGTTTAATTTATAAAACAATGCTTTTTTAGAAGATTTTTTTGTTTTTTTGTTGTGCTTTAACGTATGTTTTTAATAATCAATTCAAAGCAGCTTTATGATTATAGTTTTAATTGGGTATATGGCTTCAGGAAAGTCTAGTTTGGGTAAAGTTTTGGCAAAAAAGTTACACTATAATTTTATCGACTTAGATGATTTTATAGAATCTAAAGAACGAATGACTGTTAAGGATATTTTCAATTTTAAAGGTGAAATTTATTTTAGAAAAATCGAAAGTTTGTATCTAAAGGAGCTAATTCTTAATACAGATAATACGGTTTTGTCTCTTGGTGGGGGAACACCTTGTTATAGCAATAATATGGATGTTATTTTAAGTTCTGATAATATTAAAAGCGTTTACCTAAAAGTATCTATCCCAGAATTAACGAATAGATTAAAAAGTGAAAGGGTAACGCGACCATTAATTTCACACCTAAAAACTAATGAGGATTTAACCGAATTTATTGGTAAACATTTGTTTGAAAGAATTCCATTTTATGATCAAGCTGAGATAAAAATTTCTACTGATAATAAAATTAGAGAAGAAATTTTGGATGAAATAATTAAAAAGCTAGTCTAAATAAGCTTCGAAGGACTTTCCTTCTAATATTATTTGAACATGTTCATGTAATGAAGTTGATAAAGAAATACCCTTGAAATCAGCTTTTACTGGGTATTTTTTATGGTTTCTGTTAACTAAAACGGCTGTTTTAAATTGTTTTAAAGGCACATTTAAAAAATGTTTAACACCATAAATTAATGTAGTTCCAGAGTTTAATACGTCATCAACCAATATAAGGGACTTATTCATATATTCTTCAGCTGGAATCGATGTTTTAATCTCGTTTAAAGGACTTTTTTTATTTATAAGTACTTTACATAGAATTGGATTGATATCAGAAATTTTTTCAATAACTGATTTTAATTTTTTTGCAAAAATGTAACCGTTTTTATCAATTCCTGCTAAAATGATTTCTGTTTCATTCACGTTATTTTCGTAAATCTGAAAAGCAATACGCCTAATTTTATTATTGATTTGATTATGGGTAAGTATGATGTTTTTTTCAACGGTCATAATTGCAGTGTATTTAATTAAAATATAAAATTACTCATTTTCGTCATTAAAATTATCGATATCTCTTCTATCTTTTTTTGTTGGCCTACCAACGCCTTTTTTTCTGTAATAATCTTTCGATAATTTTAGTAGTTCTTGTGCTTCGAATTGCTCTTTTGGAGTTTTATCTGTTCTATAAATATCAACTAGTTTTGCTCCTATTCTACTTTCTGGAATGTCATTTACAACAATCTGATAATTTACTTGATCTTTTCTAAGTTCAATTAAATCTTGGGGGTAAACTTCCCTGCTCGGCTTAACGATTTCTTTATTTACTCTTATGTGTCCTTTTCTGCAAGCGGTTGTAGCAAGGGTTCTTGTTTTGTAGTATCTAACACACCATAAATACTTGTCTATTCGCATATAATTTTTGTTAAACTAAGTTAATGTTGTTGTGCAAAATTATATTAAAATTGTATCTTGCGCCTCAAAAATAGGCAATAATGGGAATAAGAAAAATAGCTTTGTATATTTTAGGTATATCACTTGCTTTTATAGCATGTAAAAAGAATGATGTGCCAAAGGTTGTACCAGATAGAGACAGAGCTGAGCAGCAAATTATTGATAATGATTCAATAATTGGTTATTTAGAAACACACTATTATAATTCAAGTGCTTTTGGAGTTTCAAATCCGAACCCTAGTTTAAATGATTTAGTAATATCTGAACTTCCTGAGGACGGTATTTTACCAGATCCTACTAATAATACTTTGCTTATGGATGCGGTTGAAAAAATATCTACCGTTTATTCTGAAACTGATTATGAGTTTTATATTTTAAATTTAAATCAAGGAGGAGGAGAATCTCCTAAATTTTGTGATAAAATAAGAGTTAATTATGAGGGTAATCTGCTAAATGATGTATTATTCGACAGTACTGTAAATCCTGTAACTTTTGATTTACTTGGCCTTGTTCCAGGATGGAGGAAAGCGATTCCGTTTTTTAGTACTGCTGAAGGTTTTAATGATGTAGGGGATGGAACCATTGATTTTTATAATTTTGGACTTGGAGTATTATTTTTCCCTTCAGGTTTAGGGTATTTTTCTGGATCAACTATAAATATCCCGGCCTATTCACCATTAATATTTAAGATTGAATTGTTCCAAATGTCTCAAAATGATGATGATGCTGATGGTATTCCTTCATTTATGGAGGATTTAAATAATGATGGTGCTTTTACAATAGATTTTGATGATACAGATGGAGATCTAATCCCTGATTATGTTGATATTGATGATGACGGAGATGGTAAATTAACTTCAAAAGAAATAACAGTAACAACATATAATGAAGCGACCCGTGAAGCTATTGAAAATTTACCTTTACAATCTGATGAAGTATTAATAAAGATTAAAGAAGAATTGGATGGAACCTTTACAGGTACGGTCATTACCTTATATGATACAGACGGTAATGGGATTCCTAATTATCTTGATAAGAACAAGTAAAAAGTAATTACTTTGAATAAAAAAAACTCGCATTTGCGAGTTTTTTGTTTTTAAATTAGGCATTTTACAATCTAAAAGAAAAACTTAGAATTAACTGATCTGGTCTAGTGTCTATTCTACTTGGACCAATTGGACCAAGACTACTTACGAAAGTTGCTTCATTGCTATTAAATCCCCTTTCATAGCGTAAGTCAATACCTATTTTATTAAGATTTAATGCGATGCCAAAATTGAGGCCAACAGAAAATTTGTTTTCAATATCTGTGATTGAAATACCAGCAAATTCAGAATCTAATATATATTGAAATGAAGGACCGCCAAACACAGCTAAAGGACCAATCACTTTTAGACCTACTAACATAGGAGCATCTAGTTTTTGCATTTTAAAACTATCACTGTCGTACTCGCTTTTAGTTGCAGTAAAAATCAATTCTGGTTTGAAGTAGATTCGATCCCCAATCTTTCCATAAAACCCAAAATGGTACCCTATATTTCTGTCAGGATGTTGTGCATTCGAACTAATAGATTCAAAATAATCCCCATTTGCATTATAATTTAAACCAGCTTTAATACCAAAACCACTAGCAGTCTGGGCGACAGCAGATATTGATAATGAAAACAGTAAAGCTATTATAAAAAATAATTGTTTATCCACTGCAAATCTATTTAGAATTTGTTTGCGAGTGATTTTTAAAATTTTCATAATATTCGTTTTTTAAGATTTGATTTACATAATCAAAAACGCTGCCAAACAAATATTATTTTCTTTTTAGAACAGATTCTACTTTTGCAACAATAGAAATACTGTTTAAGCCATACTTTTCCATTAATTGCGCTGGAGTTCCAGACTCACCAAAAACATCATTAGTGCCAATAAATTCTTGCGGAGCTGGATTGTGAGTCCCTAGCACACGTGCTACACTTTCTCCTAGACCACCAATAATATTATGTTCTTCAGCAGTTACGATACATCTGGTTTTAGAAACTGATTCTAAAATTGCTTTTTCGTCTATTGGTTTTATGGTATGAATATTTATAACTTCAGCTGAAATTCCTCTTTCAAATAACACTTTTGAAGCTTCTAGGGCTTCCCATACTAAATGGCCTGTAGCCACAATAGTAACATCTTTTCCTTCTGTTAATTTAATCGCTTTTCCAATTTCAAATTTTTGATCTGATGGAGTAAAAACGGGTACGGCTGGTCTTCCAAATCGTAAGTATACTGGCCCTTGGTGTTCAGCGATTGCAATAGTCGCTGCTTTCGTTTGATTAAAATCACAGGTATTTATAACAGTCATTCCAGGAAGCATTTTCATAAGACCAATGTCTTCTAGAATTTGATGCGTTGCACCATCTTCACCTAATGTTAAGCCAGCATGCGAAGCACATATTTTTACATTTTTACCAGAATAAGCTATAGATTGACGTATTTGATCATAAACTCTGCCAGTAGAAAAGTTAGCAAAAGTTCCTGTAAATGGAATTTTTCCTCCAATAGTCAAACCAGCAGCAAGTCCCATCATATTAGCTTCTGCAATACCAACTTGAAAAAAACGTTCTGGGTTTTCTTCAATAAATTTATCCATTTTTAAGGAACCAATTAAATCAGCACAAAGTGCCACAACATTTGGGTTAGTTCTTCCTAGTTCTGCCAATCCTGCGCCAAAACCACTTCTTGTATCTTTCTTTTCTGTATAGGTGTATGTTTTCATCTTTTTTCTTTTCTGATTGGGGATTAATAGTCTCCTAAAGTTTCTGAATTTTGAGCTAAACCTATGGCTAGCTGCTCATCATTGGGTGCTTTACCATGCCATGCATGTGTGTGCATCATGAAATCAACGCCATTACCCATTACTGTCTTCAAAAGAACACAAACTGGTTTTCCTTGTCCGGTTTTTGATTTTGCTTCAGACATCCCATTTAATATAGAAACTATGTTATTTCCTTCTTCAATTTCTACAACAATCCACCCAAAAGCTTCAAATTTTTGCTTTAAACTTCCCATAGGTAATACAGATTCTGTTGAGCCATCAATTTGTTGGCCATTTAAGTCTACCGTGGCAATTATGTTATCAACTTTTTTTGCTGATGCATACATGATAGCTTCCCAATTTTGACCTTCTTGCAACTCGCCATCACCATGTAAAGAATATACAAGATGATAATCTTTATTAAGTTTTTTTGCTTGAGCAGCTCCTAATGCGACAGACATGCCTTGTCCCAGTGAACCGGAAGCAATTCTAACACCAGGAAGACCCTCATGTGTTGTTGGATGTCCTTGTAATCTAGAGTCTATTAACCTAAAAGTGTTTAATTCTTCAATTGGAAAATAACCTGAGCGTGCTAAAACACTATAAAATGCTGGTGAAATATGCCCATTAGATAAGAAAAAAAGATCTTCTCCAATGCCATCCATATTAAAACCTGCTTTTTTACTCATAATAACATTATATAATGCTACCAAAAATTCTGTACAACCCAATGAACCGCCAGGGTGACCTGAATTTACTTTATGAACCATACGTAAAATATCCCGTCTTACTTGAATGGTTAAGTCATTTAAATGTTGTGTGCTAGGCATGTCTTTTTAATTAATTTATGTGTCGCAAAAATAGGATTTTATAGAAGTTATTCAAAGTATATTAAACTTCTAATTGAATTAAATATTAAGAAGTGTTAACAAGTTTATTTTTTGTCAATAACAATTGATATAATGTTTAGTTAATTATCTTTGCCGCCTGATGATTTTCTGACTATGAAATTTGAGTTAAAAGGTAAAGACCAACAAAGTAAAGCAAGGGCTGGAGTTATTACTACAGACCATGGAGTAATTGAAACACCCATTTTTATGCCTGTGGGAACGGTAGCTTCGGTTAAAGGAGTGCATCAGCGTGAGCTTAAAAACGATATCAACCCAGATATAATTTTGGGAAATACTTACCATTTATATCTTCGTCCACAAACAGATATTTTAGAAAAAGCAGGAGGTCTTCATAAATTCATGAATTGGGATAGAAATATTCTAACAGATTCAGGTGGATACCAAGTGTATTCGTTATCGGCAAATAGAAAAATTAAAGAAGAAGGTGTTAAGTTTAAATCTCACATTGATGGGAGTTATCACACATTTACCCCAGAAAATGTAATGGAAATACAGCGTAGTATTGGGGCCGATATTATTATGGCTTTTGATGAATGCACACCCTATCCTTGTGATTATAACTATGCTAAGCGATCTATGCATATGACGCATCGTTGGTTGGACAGATGTATAAATCATTTAGAAAAAACACCTTTAAAGTATGAGCATAACCAGGCTTTTTTTCCAATTGTTCAAGGAAGTACTTATAAAGATTTAAGAATTCAATCGGCAGAATATATTGCAAATGCTGGAGCATTTGGTAATGCGATTGGAGGTTTGTCAGTTGGAGAGCCAGCAGAAGAAATGTATGCAATGACCGAGGTTGTTTGTAATATTTTACCAGAAGATAAACCTCGCTATCTTATGGGGGTTGGAACCCCAATAAATATATTAGAAAATATTGCGTTAGGTATAGATATGTTTGATTGTGTAATGCCAACCCGAAATGCTAGAAATGGGATGCTGTTCACAGCTCATGGAACTTTGAATATAAAAAATTTAAAATGGAAAGATGATTTTTCTCCAGTAGACGAAATGGGAATAACATATGTCGATACAGATTATACTAAAGCCTATTTGAGACATTTGTTTTCTGTAAATGAATTGTTAGCAATGCAAATAGCTACAATCCATAATTTAGGCTTTTATTTATGGTTGGTTCGTGAAGCAAGAAAACATATATTAGCAGGAGATTTTAATAGTTGGAAAAACCAAATGGTAAACCAAATGAATAAAAGATTATAGATTGAAAATTCTTGATTGGTACATATTAAAGCGTTATTTGTTTACATTTTTAATGATGTTGTTGCTGTTTATCCCAATTGGAATTACAGTAAATCTTGCTGAAAAAATCGGAAAATTATTAGAAAACGAAGTGCCTTTTAATGAAATTGTTATTTATTATTTAGACTTCACAGTTTACTTTGCATATTTATTATTTCCGTTATTCCTGTTTTTATCGGTAATATGGTTTACTTCTAAATTGGCCAATAATACAGAGGTAATTGCTTTTTTAAGTTCAGGAGTTTCTTTTTCAAGATTTTTAAGACCTTATATGATTGGTGCTTCAATAATAGCAGCATTGGCCTTGTTTTTAGGCATGTACCTGGCTCCAATAGCTAGTAAGGGATTTAATGAATTTGATTATAAATATTTACATCCAACCAGAAAAACTACCGAAGACCGAAACGTATTTCGCCAAATAAACGATAACGAGCTTATTTATGTAAGTAGTTTTGATTTAAATAATAAGCTTGGAGTTAATTTCACTCTTGAACATTTAGAAGATAATAAGTTAAAATATAAAATTAGTGCTAAAACCATTAAATATATTCCAAACGATACTACTTACAGATTAGTTGATTATGTTAAAAGAACTATTGGGGAAGTTGAAGATGACATAGTTTTTGAAAGAAATAAAGACACCCTTTTTCCTTTTGATGTGGATGATTTAACACCCGTTATTTATATTGCAGAAATATTACCTTACACTGAATTATCAAAATTTATTGAAAAGGAAGAAAAAAGAGGCTCTTCTAATATTGGAAGATATCAATTGGTGCTATATAGAAAATGGAGTTTACCTGTTTCTGTATTTATTTTAACTATAATTGCCGTAGCAGTTTCATCAATAAAACGTAGAGGAGGAATGGGTGTGAATTTGGCAATTGGAATTTGTATTGCTATGATTTTTGTATTTTTTGATAAAATATTTGGAGTTATGGCCGAACAATCAAATTTTCCTTCAGTTATCGCCGTATGGTTTCCAAACGTTATTTTTGGAATTTTAGCATTTTATTTATTGAGAAATGCAAAACGATAAAATTAAAAATTACCTGCATCTTCACTTATTAGTTTTTATTGCAGGGTTTACAGCAATTCTGGGTGAATTAATTACTATTTCAGCTATTCCTTTAGTGTGGTTCAGAATGTTAATGGCATCCATAATTGTGTTTATTTATATTAAAATATCAAAAACTAATATAAGTATAACTCCCAAATCTGCTATTAAACTTGTTTTCGCTGGGATAATTATTGCACTTCACTGGATTACCTTTTTTGGTGCTATTGATGCTGCGAATGTTTCTATAGCACTTGCTATGTTTTCAACGGGTGCCTTTTTTGCTTCTATTATAGAGCCTATTGTTTTTAAACGTAAAATAATTTGGTATGAAATTATTTTCGGAATACTAGTTGTAATTGGGATTTTTATAATTACACAAAGTGAAATAAAATATCTAACAGGTATTATATTAGGGATAACGTCAGCGTTTTTATCATCATTATTTGCTGTACTAAACGGTAAATTTTTACAACGTCATTCAGCAATGGTTATTTCTTTTTATGAATTTATAAGTGGCGTAGCTTTTATTACAGTATTTATATTACTTTTTTATGGAGGATTTTCATTCGAATTTTTCCAATTGAGTCCATCAGATTATGGATACTTATTCATTTTAGCTTCAATTTGTACTGCCTATGCTTTTATTGCTGCAGTACATGTAATGAAAGTTATTAGTCCTTTTACAGTTGTTTTAAGTTATAATTTAGAACCTGTTTATGGTATTATAATAGCAGTAATTCTTTTTCCTGAAAAGGAAACAATGAGCCCTAATTTTTATTATGGTGCAGCAATAATTTTAATTACCGTTATGCTGAATGGCTTATTAAAAAACAAGAGACTGCTAAAAAGAAAACGTTCTTAGCGGCTAATCAACATTAAAGTTTTTATATTTGTATACTAACTAAATTATAACCAAAAATTCTTATGGAATATTTAGAATTTGAACTTCCCATTAAAGAACTTGAAGATCAATTACAAAAATGTAAATTGATTGGAGAAGAAAGTGAAGTAGATGTCACTGAAACTTGTTCACAAATTGAAAAGAAACTAAAAGTAGCTCGAACCGAGATTTATAAAAATTTAACGCCTTGGCAAAGGGTTCAAATGTCACGTCATCCAAACAGGCCCTATACATTAGATTATATTAGAGCTATTTGTGGTGAATCTTTTTTAGAACTTCATGGAGATAGAGGATTTAAGGATGATAAAGCAATGATTGGTGGCTTAGGAAAAATTGGTGATCAAAGTTATATGTTTATTGGTCAGCAAAAAGGTTACAATACCAAAACAAGACAATATAGAAATTTTGGAATGGCTAATCCAGAGGGATATAGAAAAGCTTTGCGTTTGATGAAGTCTGCCGAAAAATTCGGAATTCCTGTTGTTACCATATTAGATACGCCAGGTGCATATCCAGGTTTAGAAGCTGAAGAGCGCGGACAAGGAGAAGCTATTGCAAGAAATATTTTGGAAATGACACGTTTAAAAGTTCCAATTATAACTGTTATCATTGGCGAAGGAGCTTCAGGTGGTGCATTGGGTATTGGTGTTGGAGATGTTGTTTTAATGTTAGAAAATACTTGGTATTCTGTTATTTCTCCAGAATCTTGTTCTTCTATTTTATGGAGAAGCTGGGAGTATAAAGAACAAGCGGCTGAAGCATTAAAACTAACTGCAAAGGACATGAAAAAGCTTAAGATGGTAGATGAAATTATTAAAGAGCCACTTGGTGGAGCTCATAGAGATAGAGAACAAGCATTCACAATTGTTAGCAATGCAATTTCGAAATCATACGACGAGCTTAAAAACTTATCACCAACACAATTAGTTGAAAAACGTATGGATAAATACTTAAATATGGGAGTATTTAAAGACTAATCCTTTTAAAATCATATGATAGTAAAATCTGAAGCATATCACTTCAGATTTTTTTTATGGTTATCGACAATTTTTTCAAGTTATTAACAGTTAGAATGTTAATGAACAGTTTATAATCATAGGTCGATTTTACTTTAAAACCACCCTCATTTTAATTACATTCGTAACTATGGAACAGCCTAAACAAATTAAAGGATATAAAGTCGATAGAAGTACAATTATCAATCTTGAGAAAGGAAAAATACCACCTCAAGCTATTGATTTAGAAGAAGTTGTGCTTGGAGCAATGATGATTGACAAAAAAGGGGTAGATGAGGTTATTGATATTTTAAGTTCTGAAGCTTTCTATAAAGAATCCCATCAACATATTTTTGAGGCTATTTTCCAGTTGTTTGAAAATAGTGAACCGGTTGACTTATTAACCGTTTCAACCCAATTAAAGAAAAACTCGAAATTAGAGTTAGCTGGAGGTGACTTTTACCTTATTTCTTTAACTCAGAAGGTCTCTTCTTCAGCGCATATTGAATTTCATGCACGTATTATATTGCAGAAATATATTCAAAGAAGTTTAATTAAAATTTCAAGTGAAATTATTGAAGATTCTTATGATGAAACCAAAGATGTCTTTGATTTATTAGATAATGCAGAAGCCAAATTATATGAAGTTACTCAAGGAAATATTAAAAAATCAAGTGAGACTGCTCAAAGCTTAGTAATTCAAGCTAAAAAGAAAATTGAGGAGATTTCTAATAAAGAGGGATTAAGTGGAATACCTTCTGGATTTGATAAGCTTGATAAATTAACATCTGGTTGGCAAGAAAGCGATTTGATAATTGTGGCAGCAAGACCAGGTATGGGTAAAACGGCCTTAACTTTATCGATGGCAAGAAATATTGCTGTAAATCATAATATTCCAGTTGCATTTTTCTCATTAGAAATGGCTTCAGTGCAATTAATAACTAGATTAATTTCTAGTGAAACTGGTTTATCATCAGAAAAATTACGTACAGGTCGACTCGAAAAACATGAATGGGAGCAGCTAAACGTTAAAGTTAAAGGACTTGAAAAAGCACCTTTATATATTGATGATACACCATCACTTTCAATATTTGATTTACGTGCTAAAGCGAGAAGGTTATCATCTCAGCACGGCATTAAATTAATCATTATTGATTATTTACAATTAATGACCGCTGGAGGTAGTCAAAAAGGAGGGAACAGAGAACAGGAAATATCAACAATTTCAAGAAACCTTAAAGCGCTTGCAAAAGAATTAAGTGTTCCCGTAATTGCTTTATCGCAGTTATCTCGTGCAGTTGAAACACGTGGAGGAAGCAAACGTCCATTATTGAGTGATTTAAGGGAATCGGGAGCAATTGAGCAGGATGCAGATATCGTTTCATTTATTTACAGACCCGAATACTATAAAATTGATGAATGGGATGACGATGAACGTTCTCCTACTGAAGGACAAGCCGAATTTATTGTTGCTAAACATAGAAATGGTGGTCTTGATAATATTCGTTTAAAATTTGTTGGACATTTAGGTAAGTTTGATAATTTAGACGACTTTGACTCACCTTTCGAGTTTCATAGTAAAATGAATGCAGCTGCTAATGATGATACATTTAAGTCTGATAATTTTAAGGCAAGTCCGAATGAAGCATTTGGTAGTTCATTTAATGATGATGACGAGAATGATGTGCCTTTCTAATACTTAATATTTCCTTAAAGCATTTCATTCAACATTTATTTTTAAGTATCTTTCACTCTATGAAAAGGGCTCTTATCTTGGTATTTCTATTATTTTTTTCTTTGAGATCATTCGCTTCTTATATTCTTTTACCTATGGATGCTGAAACTCAAAAAAATCATTTGAAGGCCTATGGAATGACCTATTGGGTACTTGAAAAACAGTTGAAAGTTAAATGGTTACTTAATTACAGAGGAGGTTCCTTTTTATTGCCTGATACTGAAGAAATTCGACGTGAATGTCAGATTAGGGGTGTTTCATTTGAAGTAATTTCAGATTCAAAAACAGAATCTATTTTAGAAGAAATTGCTAGTCCGAGCCAAAATAAAGAAGCTGTTGTTTTGGAGAAAGCACCAAAAATTGCAGTATATACACCTTATGGAAAACAACCTTGGGATGATGCTGTCACCATGGTGTTGACTTATGCAGAAATTCCTTATGAAACAGTTTATGACGAAGAAGTATTAAACGATGGTTTGCTGGCGTTTGATTGGTTGCATTTGCATCATGAGGACTTTACTGGTCAATACGGAAAATTTTATGGGGCTTATAAATCTGCACCTTGGTATATTGAAGAAAAAAAGGAAGCAGAAGCTTTAGCTACAAAGCTTGGTTACAGTAAAGTGTCTCTGGAAAAATTAGATGTTGCTTTAAAAATTAGAGATTATGTTATTGGTGGAGGATTTATGTTCGCTATGTGCAGTGCAGCCGATAGTTTTGATATTGCATTATCTGTTGAAGGGATTGACATTTGCGAACCTATGTTTGATGGTGATGGGAGTGAAGCAAACTATCAAAATAAGATAGATTACAATAAAACTTTTGCTTTTACAGACTATAAATTGGAAAAAAGCCCGACGGTATATGAGTTTTCTTCAATTGATATGACACAAAAACGTGCAATTTCTAGAACAGTTGATTATTTTTCTTTAATGGATTTTTCAGCCAAATGGGATCCTATTCCAACTATGTTATGTCAAAACCATACAGCATTGATTAAAGGTTTTATGGGGCAAACAACTGCTTTTACCAGAGATGAAATAAAATCTAATGTGTTGGTTTTAGGAGAAAATAAAGCTAACGGAGAAGCGAAATATATTCATGGAATTAAAGGAAAAGGGTTTTTTACTTTTTATGGAGGACATGATCCTGAAGATTATCAACATAGGGTTGGGGATTCCAAAACTGAATTAGATTTACACCCAACTTCGCCGGGATACCGTTTAATATTAAATAATGTGTTGTTTCCAGCTGCAAGAAAAAAGAAACAAAAAACCTAAGATTTTTTTAATTCAAATTTGCAAACGCAGTTTATTCAATCCTTACTATATGAACAGAAAAAAGTAAGCATAATAAATTTAAAGTGCTTCTTTTGCTTTTAAAAGCTGTTCTAAAATTAATTCAACCCCAAACTCATCATTACTTTTTGTTTTATAAGTAGCAGTTTCTTTTACGTTTTGATGGGCATTTTCCATAGCAAAACTGAAAGATGCTCGCTTTAACATTTCTATATCATTATTATAATCACCAAATGCAAGGGTTTCTTCAAGAGAGATATTGTAGGTTTTTTGCAATAACTCAATAGCATTACCTTTGTTGGCATTATTGTCTGAAATATCCACCCAATGTTTTCCAGAAATAATTATTTTATATTCGGTAGTTAAATGTTCAAACAATGGGAAAATATGCTTTTCGGAGTCTTCATGATGATACAAAGCTATTTTAATAATTTCCTCATCTATTTCATTAACAGAATTTACCACACAAAAAGTTGGGTAATATTCTGATAATAACTTTATAAAACCATTTGAATTATTTTTGAAATAGGCTTTGGTTTTGGTACAATAAATTGGGTGAATTTGAGAATTGGAGTAAATTAAATTTTCAATTTTATGCAGGTTGTTCTTATTTATTGGGATTGATAAAATCACATTTTCTTTATCCACAACAACACCACCATTTTCTGCAACTATTATAATCTCATTTTTGATATCTTTTAATTTTTCAGAAATACCGTAATAAGGTCTGCCACTGGCAGCAACGAAAAGAACGTTATGTTTTTTAATTTTATTAAATAATTCTAGAAACAAAGTACTGACTTCATGATTAGAATTTAATAATGTGCCATCCATATCGGTGACAATTAATTTAATTTTTGATAAATCCATATAATACGTTTTTCAAAAGCAAAAGTAAGACTTCTCTTTTGACAATTACTA
>JAHEDS010000067.1 GCA_024641135.1 Flavobacteriales bacterium | reverse complement strand
GTGATGATAAGGTTCGTTTTTTAATATGGTAAATCCTCTATAAAGTTGTTCAATAATAAATAATCTAACCATTTGATGGGAAAATGTCATTTTTGATAAGGATATTTTACCTTGGGCTTGTTTGTATACGTCATCAGAAAAACCATAAGGGCCACCTATAACAAGTACTAATTGTTTGATGCCCGAATTCATATGTTTTTGAAGGTAATTTGAAAAGGAAATAGAATCCATTTGTTTTCCATTTTCATCTAATAAAACGAGAATATCTGAAGAATTAATCGCGTTTAAAATAAGCTCGCCTTCTTTTTGTTTTTGTTGTTCTTCACTTAAGTTTTTAACTTTTTTTAAATCTGGAATTATTTCTAATTGAAATTTAATATAAAAGTTCAATCGTTTTTGATACTCTTCAATTAATAATTGAAGCGCCTTATTATCGGTTTTGCCAATGGCCAGAAGTTTTATTGTCATATAACAAAATTAGTATATGAAATTATGTATAAAAAAATTAAAGCAGAATATTTTAAAAAATACATAATTTGAAAATCTTTTAAAGACAATCAATTTCTTATTTTAGCTGTAAATTTTATAACTAATGATAACTAAAGAACAATTTGACAGAGAGATTGAAATCATCATTTCAAATGCTATTAGGGAAGATGTTGGAGACGGTGATCATAGCTCAATAGCCTGTATTCCAGATGGAGTAAGAGGTAAAGCAAAACTTTTAGTAAAAGATAAAGGTGTTATTGCAGGTGTGGCTTTTGCAAAAAAAGTGTTCTTATATGTTGATAAAAGTTTAAAAATAGACATTTTAATAGAAGATGGTTCGGAAGTGTCTTTTGGAGATATTGTTTTGTATGTTGAAGGGTCTCCAAAGTCTATTTTAATGGCCGAACGTACGGTTTTAAATGCCATGCAACGTATGAGTGCAATTGCTACCAAAACTAGGATGTTTGTTGATCTATTAAAGGGCACTAAAACAAAGATATTAGATACTAGAAAAACCACTCCTGGGATTCGTGCTTTAGAAAAATGGGCTGTTAAAATTGGAGGAGGAGAAAACCATAGATTTGCTTTGTATGATATGATTATGCTAAAAGATAATCATATTGATTTTGCTGGCGGTATTACAAAAGCTATAGATATGGCTCAACAATATTTAAAGGATACCGAAAGAGATTTAAATATAATGGTTGAAGCAAGGGATTTAACAGAAGTTAAGGAAATCCTTAAAAGTGAAGGTGTATACAGAATTTTACTCGATAATTTTGATTATGAAGACACACGGAAAGCAGTCAAGATAATTGGGAATAAGTGCCTTACAGAGTCCTCAGGAAATATAGATGAAGAAACTATAAGACATTATGCGGAATCTGGTGTAAATTATATTTCATGCGGCGCCTTAACACACTCGGTTTATAACATGGATTTAAGTCTTAAAGCCATAAAATAATAAAACTTTTCAATTGTTGAATTTGTTAGAATAGAAAGTGTAGAAGTTTTTTAATTTAATAACTTTACATAAAAATAACCGATACAATAATTAATGACGAAACCAATAGAAGATAAGCTTTCTAAAATTCCTTTATTAAATATATTATTTAAGTTTTTAAAGAGATTCAAACTTCCAGGACTTGAAGGGCTCTCTTTTTACGATTTAATGGAACTTTATGTTATTGGTATAGTCAGAGGAGCCTTAACAACCAGAGCTAGCGCGATAGCTTTTAGTTTTTTCATGGCATTATTCCCGTTTTTATTATTTGTGCTCATTGTTATTCCTTATGTTCCTATTGATGATTTTAAAATTGAATTTCTAAAATTTTTAGAATCTTTTTTACCACCAAATACCTCCGAATTTTTCTTTCAGAACATATTTGAAAATATTGATCAGGGACAGCGTGGCGGATTGGTTTCAACCGTTTTTTTGTTATCCATGGTTCTAATGGCAAATGGGGTGAATGCTGTCTTCTCGGGATTTGAAAATTCTTATCATGTTCAAATGGGAAGAAATGCATTTAGACAATATTTATACGCATTGAGTGTAGCTTTAATTTTGGCTTTCCTTCTAATTTTTACAATTGCTGTTTTGGGGTATTTTCAAATTTATGTGGTTCAAAAAGTATTGGATGTTTTAGGAAACCGGGGCTATGAGGTAGCATCTCAAACGGTCTTTTGGTTTGATGTTGCTAAATATGTCTTTTTTATTATTATGGTATATCTGGCTACAGCAACTTTATATTATTTTGGCACCAAAGAAGGAAAATACTCTAATTTCTTTTCAATAGGCGCTCTGTTTACTACCATTCTTATACTTTTA
This sequence comes from Flavobacteriales bacterium, assembly GCA_024641135.1. Classification (GTDB taxonomy): domain Bacteria; phylum Bacteroidota; class Bacteroidia; order Flavobacteriales; family Flavobacteriaceae; genus Yeosuana. The sequence continues at coordinate 12,886 of JAHEDS010000067.1, read as the reverse complement.
ATATCCTATTTATTCGGTCTTTATATAGAAAATTTTGGTCAATTTAATAAATTATACGGCTCCATTGGAGCGCTTTTAATTTTGATGTTTTATTTATGGCTAAATGCCAATATTCTGTTATTGGGTTACGAATTAAATGCATCTTTGAATAATTTGCGTAAAAGGTCTTAAAACATGGCTTATTTTATCGATGTCATTCTTCCAATTCCACTAGAAAAACTTTTTACTTATAGTATAACTATTTCTGAGGCTGAATTTTTAAAAGCGGGGATGCGTGTGGCTGTGCCTTTTGGAAAATCAAAAATTTATACAGGAATTGTTTATAAAATTCATTGTGAAGAACCGAAAGTCTATGAAGCCAAAGAGATTGACCAAATACTAGATGAAGCACCAATTGTAAATAAAGTTCAACTGAAACTTTGGGAATGGATTGCGAGCTATTATATGTGTACACTTGGCGATGTTATGCGAGCTGCATTACCGAATGCGTTTATTTTGGAAAGTGAAACTATTATTATTTTAAATAAGGATAAAATAATAAATGATGTTGAGTTAAAAGATGATGAATTTCTCGTTTATGAAGCATTACAACATCAGTCTTCATTAAAAATCCATGATATTTCAAATATTCTGGACAAAAAAACGGTGCTTCCAGTTATTAAACGTTTAATTGAAAAGGAGGCTATTTTAATTGAAGAAGAAGTGTATGAAAAATATAAACCAAAGTTGGTTAGGTATGTAAAATTACATACACGTTTTTCATCTGAAATGGCACTCCAAAATTTACTAGAAGAACTTAGCAGAGCACCCAAACAAAGTCAAGTAGTCTTGTCTTTATTTTCTATTTCGGCAAAAACTAAAAAGCCTGTAAAGGTATCAGATTTGTCTCTTGAAAGCGATGCTTCGGCTAACATTATAAAAACCTTGATAGATAAGGGTATTCTTGAAGAATATTTTATCCAAACAGATAGAGTCGAATATTCAGGGGATGCCAATGAAGCATCTAAAAAACTGAATAAATTTCAGCAGAAGGCCCTTTTTGAAATTAAAGAGTCTTTTAAAGAGCAAAGTGTTACGTTATTGCATGGCGTAACGTCTTCTGGGAAAACTGAAATTTATGTAAAGCTTATTGAGGAGTCAATATCAAAAAACAAGCAGGTTTTATATTTGTTACCAGAAATTGCTCTAACAACCCAATTAGTTTCCAGATTACAAAATTATTTTGGAGAGCAAGTTGCTGTTTTTCATTCAAAATATTCAGCGCAAGAACGGGTAGAAGTTTGGAATAATGTTTTGGAAAACAAAAATAAAGCACAAATTGTATTAGGAGCACGTTCGTCTGTTTTTTTACCCTTTAATAATTTAGGATTAATTATCGTTGATGAAGAACACGAACAATCTTTTAAACAATTTGATCCAGCACCTCGCTATCATGCACGTGACACATCAATTGTTCTGGCAAATTTGCATAAGGCAAAAACACTTTTGGGCTCCGCAACACCTAGTTTAGAAAGTTATTATAACGCACAGCAGAATAAATTTGGGTTTGTAGAAATTAATACACGTTTTAATAATGTGTTAATGCCTGATATTGAGTTAGTGGATATTAAAGATAAGCATAAGCGCAAATTAATGAAAGGTCATTTTAGCGACCGATTAATTAATGAGATGACGGATGCTTTACAAGAAGGCACACAGATTATATTATTTCAAAATAGAAGAGGGTTTTCGCCTATTGTAGAATGTAACACCTGCGGAACATCACCACAATGTCCTAACTGTGATGTTAGTTTAACTTACCATCAATATAAAGACCAGTTGCGCTGCCATTATTGTGGTTATCACACAGTCATGTTAAAAAATTGTTTGGCGTGTGGCAGTTCGGAACTAGATAGTAAAGGATTTGGAACGGAACAAATTGAAGAAGAAGTTAAGGCGTTATTTCCAGATTATAAGGTAGCTCGAATGGATTTAGATACCACGAGAGGAAAATATGGTTATGAAAAAATAATTACGGCATTTGAACAGCAGGAAGTTGATATTTTAGTTGGTACGCAAATGCTTACCAAAGGTTTGGATTTTAGAAATGTGAAGCTTGTGGGGATTATGAATGCTGATAATATGTTGAATTTTCCTGATTTTAGAGCACATGAAAGGAGTTTTCAATTGATGTTACAGGTCTCAGGTAGAGCTGGACGTACCGATAAAAGAGGAAAAGTTTTAATTCAAACATATAATCCGGATCATAGAATATTACAGCAGGTGTCTACAAATAATTATTCAGAAATGTATAGTGAGCAAATGAATGAGCGCTATAATTATAAATACCCACCTGTTTACAAGCAAATAAAAATTACCTTAAAACATAAAGATTATAATAGAGTAGAGGCAGGATCTCAATGGATGGCTAAATCCTTAAGACAAATATTTGGAGAGGCTGTTCTTGGTCCAGAATCTCCACCTATAGCTAGGATCAGGAATCAATTTCATAAAAATATATTGATAAAAATACCCAAAAAGCAATCCTTGTCAAAAACAAAAGAAGCTATTATTAAAATTAATAACAGCTTCTCAAGTATTAAGGATTTTAGGTCGGTAAAGGTAATTTTAAATGTCGATAATTATTGAGTTTTAAATATTATTTAAAGCATCAACAAGTTGCGTCTTTTTATTTCTACTTAAAGGAATTTCATAAGCACCAACTTCAACATTTTTACTATTAAATCTATCTATTTTATCAAGATTGACAATATAAGATTTATGAATTCTCAAGAATTTATTTTCAGGTAATTCTTTTTCAAAGGATTTCATCGTAGATAAAACTACTAAACTATTCTCTTCAGTAACTAATTTTACATAATCACCTAAAGCTTCAATCCATTTAATGTCTTTAATGTAAACTTTACGTTTTTTAAGATTACTCTTTACAAAGATATGTTCACCTTCTTCTTCATTAAAGTCTTGAGTTAATTTGTGCTGCTCTAATGCTTTTTCAACAGCAGTATTAAATCGTTCTCTAGTAATTGGTTTGTGTAAATAATCGGTAGCATCATAATTAAATGCTTTAAAAGCATATTCTGTTTTACCGGTTACAAAAATAATTTGGGGTTTGTTGTTTAATACATCCAAGAGCTCAAAGCCGTTCAGAACAGGCATTTCAATATCTAAAAAGATAAGGTCAACTTGGTTAGTATTTAAACCATTTTTTGTTTCTAAAGCACTACTGTACTCTGCAATTAAGTTGAGAGAGGGGTGATTCTCTACTAACTTGACTATCGAGAGACGTTGTATTGCCGAATCGTCTACTACTACACAGTTTAAAGTCATAACATTTTATTATTTCGGTTAAGATATCGACAATATTACAAAAAATTCGGATAAAAACCAAATTTCATCGTTAAACTGTTTATTTTAACAAAATTTTAACATTTTTGGAATAACATTAATATAAGTTAAATATACTTGCAATATATAAATAAATAGATTATTTTTGCACCCATTTTTAATAATAAATATAGATTTTTATGAATCATTATGAAACTGTTTTCATCTTAAATCCCGTTTTATCTGAAGATCAGATAAAGGAAACAGTAAAGAAATACGAAGATTTTCTTGTTTCTAGAGGAGCTAAGATGGTATCAAAAGAAGATTGGGGACTAAAAAAATTAGCTTACCCTATTCAAAACAAGAAAAGTGGTTTTTATCACTTAATGGAATATACTGCTGATGGCGAAGTAATTGCACCATTAGAAGTAGAATTTAGACGTGACGAACGTTTTATGCGTTATTTAACTGTTACTTTAGACAAACATGCGGTGTCTTGGGCAGAGAGAAGAAGAGCAAAACTTAAAGAAAAAGCGTAATTATGTCAACAATTGAACAACAATCAAAAGGAAAAAAAGACGGAGAAATTAGATATCTTACGCCTTTAAACATTGAAACAAACAAAACTAAAAAGTATTGTCGTTTCAAAAAATCTGGAATTAAATATATTGATTATAAAGACCCAGATTTTTTATTGAAATTTGTTAACGAACAAGGTAAAATTTTACCAAGACGTTTAACAGGAACTTCATTAAAGTATCAAAGAAAAGTATCAGTGGCAGTTAAAAGAGCTCGTCATTTAGCTTTAATGCCATACGTAGCAGATTTATTAAAATAAAATACCGATAACAATGGAACTTATATTAAAACAAGACGTTGAAAATTTAGGATTTAAAGACGATGTTGTAACAGTTAAGAACGGTTATGGTAGAAATTTTTTAATTCCGCAAAAGCTAGCTGTTTTGGCTACAATTTCGGCTAAAAAAGTATTAGCTGAGAATTTAAAGCAAAGAGCTTTTAAAGACAAAAAAATAATCGATGATGCAAATAAAATTGCTGAAATTTTAAAAGCATTAGAAATTAAAATAACAGCTAAAGTGGGTGCAGGAGACAAATTATTTGGTTCTGTAAATAATTTAGATGTTGCTGAAGCATTAGAAAAAGAAGGTCAATCAATTGATAAAAAGTTTATCACGGTTGCAGGTGGACATGTAAAACGTTTAGGTAAGTATGATGCGACTATTCGTTTACACAGAGAAGTAACTGTTGACTTACCATTTGAAGTTATTGCACAAGCAAATTAGTTTAAAAAATAGTTAACAATAGTTAATAAATAAGGCTACTCATTTTGAGTAGCCTTATTCTTTTTTATCTACTATTGATTACATTTGTACCACTAATTCAAATTTTCTATAAATGAAAAAAATTACTTTATTTTTAATGTTTATGTTGAGTGTAAGCTTCGCAATGGCGCAAGTTACTACCTCAAGTATAAAAGGATTAATATTAGATGAAGGTTCCCAACCATTAATGGGAGCAAACATTGTTGTTATTCACACACCAACTGGTACAAAGGATGGTGCAGCTACTAATTTTGACGGGCGGTATAACTTATTAAATTTACGTGTCGGTGGACCGTATACTATAACAGTAAGCTATATTGGGTACAAAGCTCAAACGTTTAATGATGTTTACCTAGATTTAGGTAAAACACTTTCTTTAGATTTAAATCTTGTTCCTGATAGCCAGCAATTAGATGCTGTTATTGTAACAGGAACAACAAGTACAGGAACTTTTGGAAGTGACAGAACTGGAGCAGAAACAAGTGTGGGAAGACGTGAATTAACACGTTTGCCTTCAATTTCTCGTTCTGCCGCAGATTTCACAAGATTAGAACCAACAGCAAGTGGAAACTCTTTTGGTGGGCGAAATGACCAGTTTAACAATTTCTCTCTCGATGGTGCTATTTTTAATAACCCATTTGGACTTGATGCACCAACTCCTGGTGGTCAAACTGATGCACAGCCAATTTCATTAGATGCTATTGATCAGATTTCTGTGTCTACAGCACCTTACGACGTGACACAATCTGGTTTTACAGGAGCTTCTGTTAATGCCGTTACTAAGAGTGGTACTAATGAATTTCACGGGACTGTTTATGGGTTTTACAGAGATGAAACCATGACTGGAAAGAAAATTAAAGGAGAAGAAGTAACTCGACCAGATTTGAATCAAAAACAATATGGTGTAAGTTTAGGTGGTCCAATTATTAAAAATAAATTATTCTTTTTTGCAAACTTTGAAAAAGATGATCGTTCAGATTTAGGATCTAACGGTTGGGTACCAAACAGAGGTACTGGAGCAATTAATGAATCTAGAGTGACAGCATCTGATTTAATGGCTGTTCAAAACGCTTTGACTGATCTAGGATATAATACAGGCGCTTATGAAGGCTTTACATATGCTTCAGCTTCAACTAAAGGTATTTTTAAATTAGACTGGAATATTAATGAAAAAAATCGTTTAGCGATTATATATAACTGGTTAGATGCTTCAAAAGAAAAACCTGCACATCCAACGGCTCTTGGTTTTAGAGGTCCTAATGCTGCGACCCTTCAATTTCAAAATACTGGTTATGAAATCAATAATAAATTACAATCTATTCAGTTAGAATTGAATTCAACTTTATCAGCTACTGCAAGCAATAAACTTCAAGTGGGTTATACACATTTTGATGATTTTAGAAATCCACTTTCTGTTCCAGCTCCAACCATTACTATACAGGAAGGTGGCTCTAATTATATTATTGCTGGACATGAACCTTTTTCTATTCACAATACGCTGGATCAAAAAGTTTTCCAATTTACAGATAATTTGAACTTTTATCAGGGAGATCATACGTTTACTATTGGTACTTCTTTCGAGAAATTTGAGTTTGATAACTCTTTTAACCTTGGTGCATATGGAGCAAGAGGTGTGTTCTTCCCATCTTATGGAAGTGTAGCCGAATTTCTTGCTGATGCTGGTCCAGGTGGCGGAATGGCAGCCATGTTAAATGATGCTACTGCTGCCCATGCTTCATTAGAAGCTAATGGGATTGGTAATCCTGGTGGATGGGCATTAGCCGAAACTAATGTTGGTCAGTTATCATTTTATGTACAGGACGAGTGGAATGCTACTGATAATTTTAAATTAACTTATGGAGTGCGATTTGATAAACCATTATTCTTTGATTCAGCTCAAAAGGCTCAAGATGTAATCGATGTATCATGTTGTGCAATACCAGATGTACCATTTTACAACCCTAATACTGGCGAGTCTACTTTGGTTGATACTAGAACTCTACCAAGTAATGATTGGTTAATTTCTCCAAGATTAGGATTTAATTATAACGTAAATGGTGATGAAACCTTCCAATTAAGAGGTGGTTCAGGTGTATTTACTGGACGCTTCCCATTCGTATGGTTAGGTAACCAAATTGCTAACCCAAATGGATATTTCCTTCAGGCAGTTGATCCAGATTATAAATTTCCACAAGTTTGGAGAACTAACATTGGAACGGATTATAAATTTGAAAATGGTTTAATCTTAACAGGTGATGTGTCTTATTCAAAAGATATTAATGGTCCACAAGTACAACACTGGGGTTTAACACCACCTTCTGCAACATTACAAGGTGTTGATAATAGACCAGTCTATGCAAATAGTGATAACTTAAACTTCTTTGGAGTTACAGGTGGTCCATTTGTGATGACAAATTCAGATAAAGGACGTATTTGGAATGCTACTATTAAAGCGCAGAAAACATTTACTAATGGTTTTTATACCATGTTTGCTTATAGTTATTTAGATTCACAAGATGTCAACTCTATTGAGGCAGAAATTACTGGTGATGCTTTTGCTTTTAACCCAACATTAGGAAATGTAAATGATGCTGTTCTTGGTTATTCTAAATATGGAGATACACATAGATTTATTGGTGTCATGAGTAAAAAATGGAATTATGGTAATGACAAATGGTCGTCTACATTATCAACATTTTTTGAATATGCACAAGGAGGCCGTTTTAGCTATACTTACGGAGGTGACATAAATAATGATGGTTCTGGGTTGAATGATTTAATTTATGTTCCTACATCGGGAGAGATTAGTCAAATGCAATTTTCTGGAGCGGGCCAAGGCGCTGCTTTAGATGCGTATATTTCTCAGGATGCTTATTTAAACGGAATAAGAGGTCAATATGCTGAACGTTACGGTGCATTAGCGCCTTGGAGAGGAAGATGGGATCTTAAATTCTTACAAGATTATAATATTCAGGTTTCTGGAAATAAAACGAATACTATTCAATTTAGCATAGATATTCTAAATGTTGGTAATCTTATTAATTCTGATTGGGGTGTTATGCAACAACCAAACAACGTACAACCTATTGGTGTATCAGTTGATGGAACAGGAACTCCAACTTATTCTTTTGATGCTAATCAAACTAAAACATTTGGTTATGATTCTAGTTTAGCTTCTCGTTGGCAAGCTCAAGTAGGATTACGTTATATTTTCTAAAATAAAAGAATATATATTATTAAATTTGCGCTCCTAAATAAGGGGCGCATTTTTTATTATGAAATATTCAAGATTAACAAAAGAACAGTTTGACGAATTACACCAGGAATTTATAAATTTTTTGGCAACACAATCTATTACTGCTGATGAATGGCAAAATCTTAAAAATAATAAGCCAGAACTAGCAGAAATGGAATTAGATGTTTTTAGTGATTTAATTTGGGAAGGTGTCCTTAAAACCGCTCAATATTTAGAGCATATTTCACCTCAACACATGCATCTTTTTGCTTTGAATGATGACCAGATGCATGTTATTGCTGTAACCCTAAAAAATGAGGTTGATATGACTACTAAAGAAGGCTTTAATTGGTTACGCGAAAATTTAATGGACGAAAACGTTGAGTTTTTACAAGCTAAAAAAGATTACTCAGATGATAAAAATATCGATATTTTTAAATTAATTCAGCAAGGTTCTATAATTACAAAAGGAGATTTGTACAGCTTTTTTAATAAACTAATCAATTAGTTATTCATAACGTAAAGACTCTACAGGGTCAAGTTTAGAGGCTTTAATGGCTGGCAGTAACCCCGATAAAATAGCCACAAGAAACGTTATAGCAAAAGCGCTAAACATAGCAAGCCATGGCGTTGTAAAATTAAAACCAGCCGCAGCAGAGACGCCTAAGCCAATTAATAATCCTAATATAATTCCTAAAATACCACCAAGCTGACCAACAATTATTGTTTCCACAAAAAATTGTACGGCAATAGTCGCCCTTTTGGCACCTAAGGCTTTTCTAACACCTATTTCGCGTGTTCTTTCCGTAACTGAAACTAACATAATATTCATGAGTGCAATCGACGAACCAAAAATAGTTATGATACTAATTATCCACGCCGCAACGTAAAGATATTTGGTAATTGATCCCACTCTGTTAATTAAATCTGTACTGTTTTCAATGGCAAAATTATTGTCTTCAATAGGGTTTAATTTTCTTATTTTTCTGAAGGTAATAATAGCTTCGTCCTGAGCACTTTCAAGGAGTTCTTTTTTATCGACTTTTACACTTAAGCCATAATTTATGTTGGGATTGGTAAAAATAGAACGTGCCTTTTGAATGGGAATAATAACACGATAATCTTCATTGCTTCCCAATCCTGTTTTTTTAGATTCTAATATTCCAATAACCTTAAATTTAGTACCTCTTACACTTATTGCTTTATTAATTGGATATAAATCATCAAACAATTTTTTTTGTAAATCAACACCAATAACACAAACGTTATTATTGTTTTCTACATCAAAGTAATTAAACTCCCTTCCCAGAGCAACTTTAAATCCTGCGTTTTGTAAATAATTTTCATTCGCCCCTATTACAGGAACATCTGGGTCTGTTTTTGTGCTTTCATATTTTATTTCGGCAGCATTGGTTCCTGTAAATACAAGAGAAATAGAGGATAGTGGAAAATTATATTTTTCAATAAAATCTTTGGCATCTGCATAAGTTATCACTGGGTTTCGCTTTTGTCTCTCGCCACCGCCACGACGCTGAACCGTAAACTCATCACGCTGAATATTAAAGGTATTGGCACCCATAGATGAAAAATCACTTGAAATGGTATTTTCAAGAGCAGAAATAGCACTTAAAATACCAACTAGAGCTGTAATTCCTATGGCAATAATCAAAACAGTTAAAATAGTACGTAATATTTGGCTTTTTATAGAATCGATGGCAATTCTAATATTTTCTCGTACTAATGAAAACATAAATTTAGTTTAAAAATTATTTCTTTTCATGTTAGACTATGAAAGAGGAATAAAGTTACTATAAATTTTAAAAAAGGTGTCATGTCAATTTAAAAATTAAGATATTTGTGCTATAATAATTATTCAATGGCTCAAAAACCAAGCATACCAAAAGGAACAAGAGATTTTAATCCCGAACAAGTATCTAAGCGAAATTATATCTTCCAAATAATTAGAGGTGTTTTTGAAACTTTTGGGTTTCAACCTATTGAAACACCTAGTTTTGAAAATTCAGATACTTTAATGGGGAAATATGGAGAAGAAGGTGACCGATTGATTTTTAAAATTTTAGATTCTGGTGATTTTTTAAGCAAGGTAGATGATTCAATATACAATCTTAAAGACTCCAATAAATTAACAAGTTCAATTTCTGAAAAGGCTTTACGATATGATTTAACAGTACCTTTTGCCAGATATGTAGTGCAACACCAAAATGAAATTGAATTCCCGTTTAAGCGTTACCAAATGCAACCTGTTTGGCGTGCAGATAGACCGCAAAAGGGTCGTTTTAGAGAATTTTATCAGTGTGATGCAGATGTGGTTGGATCTCAGTCCTTATGGCAGGAAGTAGAGTTTGTGCAGTTATATGATGCAGTCTTTTCTAAATTAAAATTAAATGGTGTCACTATAAAAATTAATAACCGTAAAATTCTTTCAGGAATAGCGGAAGTTATTGGTGCTCAGGATAAATTGATAGATTTCACCGTAGCTCTTGATAAATTAGATAAAATAGGAGAGGAGAAAGTAAAAGAAGAAATGTTGGATAAAGGCATTAGCCAATCGGGTATTGATAAGCTCCAACCTTTATTCAGTTTGAAAGGGAATTTTGAATCTCAAATAGAGACATTAAAAACTATTTTATCTGCTTCCAAAGAAGGATTAAAAGGTATTGAAGAATTAGAATTTATTAATACGGCAATAAATAAATTAGAACTACAAACAGCTTCTTTAGAGTTGGATGTTACTCTAGCTCGTGGGTTAAATTATTATACAGGTGCTATTTTAGAAGTATCTGCTCCAAAGAATGTACAAATGGGTTCTATTGGAGGCGGTGGTCGTTATGACGATTTAACAGGCATTTTTGGATTGAAGGATGTGAGTGGTGTAGGTATTAGTTTTGGTTTAGATAGAATTTATTTAGTCTTAGAAGAATTAGGATTATTTCCTGAGGCTGTTTCCAAATCAATAGATGTTTTATTTATCAATTTTGGAGAGGACGAGTCTTTGTTTAGTTTAAAGGCCATCAAACAATTGCGTGAAAATAATATCCACGCGGAATTATACCCTGATGCGGCCAAAATGAAAAAACAGATGAATTATGCTAATAAAAGAAATGTTCCTTTTGTTGTTTTGGTTGGTGAACAAGAGATGAATTCTAATACATATACGCTTAAAAATATGGTTTCTGGAGACCAGAATCAAGTCAATCTAAACCAACTGGTTTCTCTATTGAAATAAAAAAGGTTTGAATTAATATTCAAACCTTTAGATATTTTATGTTTTAAAGTTGACTAATAAAGTCCTATTTTTTTCGTTAAATGCCTGCCTTCTTCTGTTTCAACCCTCACAATACCGTATTTACTTTGATTGGCAGAAACGGGAATTTTAATATTTGAGGCATTTACATGATTTATTGAAAGTAATTCTTTCCCTAGGATATTATAAACATGGATGGATTTAATTATAAAGCTATTATTGGTATTAACATATAATTCCTGTGTGTTCTTGAAATAGCTTATTCTTGTATTTTGAATATTGATGTCATCTGTAGACAGAGTCTTAGCTATTTCACCTGATGCGCTATTGTCCTTAAAAGCTAAATAGTAACGATCTTTATGTGTACCTTGTTTTACTTGCGATGTATATGCCGTATCATTAAATTTAGTATAAGTGTTAAGCAAAGCATCATAAATAAATAGGTCAATAGGAGCGTCAAAATTTTCTAAGGCTTCCAATGAAATTTTGATATCACCATCCTTAGACATAAACATCCAAAAAGGATATATTTTTGTGTTATCAAAGGCTCCAACACCCTGAATAACACAGCGTAAATCGTCAACCATCCAATTTAAATCATATGGATAGGCATCTTTGTTTTGAGCATCATAGCCATAATCATAGCCATCTGTAGCAGAGTTATCTTTTGTAAAGGCCAATAAGAGGTGTCTTACATAACCATCAGGCATCGTGAAATCGATTCGTACTCTTTGAATATTACCACTAGTCGTAGAGGTATTATAAGCATTGGTAAGTATGCTGCTTAAACTAAAGAAAACGCATAACAAGTATAGGTGTATTTTTTTTGTCATTAGATTTGGGGTTTATAATGAGCATTAAAATCTGACGTAAATATAGAAAATAGGATTATAAAATCCCATTAAATGCATATAAAATCGATGAAATGCATAAATATTTATAATTATTTTATTCTTAAGCATAAAAAAAGGGTAGGTTATTAAACCTACCCCTTTACTTTAAAATAAAATGTTTATTGAAATATTACAACTTTTTTGTTTAAAATACCTTTATTAGTAATCACTTTAATAACATAACTTCCTTCAGAAATATGATCCACTGGAATTTTCATATCGTTTGAAAAAGATGCTGTATTTGTAGCATTCCAAGTCTTAATGTTTTGTCCTATTATATTAATAAGATTTACTTGCTTTACATCTATACTATGAGGTGTTTTAATATGAATTTCTTTACTTTTTTGTAAATAATTCACACTAATTTGCTCTAATATTTCATCAGTAACAGAAAGACTGGTGTTTTTTATAAAAGTAATAAAGAATCTATTTGTATGGTTTCCAGCATCGAGTGTTATTTGATATTTAGAATCCTCATCACTAATTTTTGTATAGGTTTCCAACACGTTATCATATATATATACTTTTGTATTAGGATCCAAATTTTCTAATGCAGTAATAGAGATTTCAATAGCTCCACCTGTTTTTGAAAATATACCAAATGGATACTGTTTGGTTTCATCAAACGCACCAACACCCTGAATGACATATTTATCTTGATTAATCATAAATAACATGTCGTTTGGCAAATTGTCAAATACCTTGGCGTCGTAGCCATAATCAAAACCATCTGATGCTGCATTATCTGGTGTGAATGCGAGTAATAGATGTCTTCTGGCTCCTTCCGGTGTTTTAAATTGAAACCTTACACGTTGAATAGGTTCTT
>JAHEDS010000066.1 GCA_024641135.1 Flavobacteriales bacterium | reverse complement strand
GCTCCCCCTCTTGGGCTCGAACCAAGGACCCTTTGATTAACAGTCAAATGCTCTAACCAACTGAGCTAAGGAGGAGTGTTATCTTTTCGCTTTTGCGAGCGCAAATATATATATATTTTTAATTACTGCAAATATAATATTTAAAAAACTTTTAATTAAAAATAGCTTTAAAAATATCATTGCCATTTGCAAACAATACTAGTGCAATTAATATGATGAATCCAACCATTTGGGCGTATTCCATAAATTTATCTCCTGGTTTTCTTCCTGAAATCATTTCATATAATAAAAACATAACGTGACCTCCATCTAATGCTGGGATTGGTAATAAATTTAAAACCCCTAACATTATGGACAAAAAGGCTGTAATGCTCCAAAACACCTGCCAATTCCAGAAATTAGGAAATATATCATAAATAGCTTTAAAGCCTCCAACCCCTTTGTATGCGCCTGTACTTGGTGTAAAAATAGCTTTAAACTGAGTAATATAAGAATCTACTTTCTCATAAGCCTTATTAAGCCCCACAGGAATAGATTCAAAAAAACCGTATTGTTTAGTTTCAAAATTATAATATCCTAAAGCTTCTAATGTTTCTGGTGTAGACCCTGCAGCATAAATCAATCCTAATTTACCTTCTTTATTTATGGTTAGTGGTAAAATAACTTCTTTTTTATCACGAAGTACCGTAGCCGATACTTTTTCTCCTTTAAATTTTTCTAGTGCTAGTTTAACTTCATCTGCATATTTAGTTTTATAATCATTTAAGGCAATGATAATATCCCCTTTTCTAATTCCACTTCCTATGTTTTGAGAAGAATCTGGAACCTCAACAATTGCAAATGGCGTTCTTAAATCAATGAGACCTCTTTCCTTAGAATCAATTAACTGAGATAAAAAGTCCTCAGGCAATGTTACGGTTGATTCTGTTCCATCTCTTTCAATAGTGATTTTTTTACCAAACAGAACCTTTTCTGAAATTTCAGAATAGGAGTCAATTTTACTTCCATCAACAGCAATAATCCTGTCTCCCGTTATTAATCCGGCCTTATTGGCAACCGTATTTTCAATTAAAAGACCATCTTTAATATTATCATTTGGTAAAAATTTATCACCATAGTAATAACTCATTCCAATATAAATAACTATTGCAAGCACAAAATTTACAGTAACCCCACCTAGCATAATAATTAACCTTTGCCATGCTGGTTTTGAACGAAACTCCCAAGGTTGCGGTTCTTGAGCCATTTGTTCTGTATCCATACTCTCATCAATCATCCCTGAAATTTTCACATAACCTCCCAAAGGCAACCAACCAATTCCATAAACTGTATCTCCTATTTTCTTTTTAAACAAAGAGAATTTTACATCAAAAAATAAATAAAACTTTTCCACTCTTGTTTTAAATGCTTTTGCCGGGATAAAATGCCCGAATTCATGCAACACTATAAGCAGAGAAAGGCTTAATAAAAATTGAGATATTTTAATAACAAACTCCATAATTCTTATGTCAAATTTTTATAATCGCACAAAAGTAAGCTTTTAAAGCAACTTTAAAAAGACAAATATGTTAAGCACTAATCCATTTAACATTAATTTATATCTCTTTATAATTTAGTCTGTTTGAAATTCATTGTATTTTTGTATTTATTTACACTACATCTTTCTTGTCATGTTACATTTTTTCAAGGACTATAAAAAGTTCGCCATTGTTTTTCTTATTATTTCAATTGTAATATTATCCCTTATTTATAATAAGTTAAATGTTTATCAACCACTGCCCATTTATCAACCCTCAATGGTGAGTACAGAATTGGTTGACAGCACCATTCAATACCAAAAAAAGTATCACAAAATAGCCGATTTTAGCCTTATTAATCAAAATGGGAAAATCATTACGCAAGACAATTATAAAGATAAAATTTACGTGGCAGATTTCTTTTTTACTACCTGCCAAACGATTTGTCCTATAATGACCACCAATATGGCAGAAATACAAAAAGAAATTATCAATGATGATGATATTATGCTTTTATCGCACTCGGTTACGCCACAAATTGATGATGTGCCACAACTTAAAAAATATGCTCTAGAAAAGGGGGTTAATGATAAAAAGTGGAATCTGGTTACTGGCGATAAAAAACATATATATGAATTAGCTAGAAAAAGTTATCTCGCCGTGAAATCTTTTGGAAACGGGGATGAGTTTGATATGATTCATACAGAAAATTTTATGCTCATAGATAAAAAAAGGCAAATTAGAGGTTTTTATGACGGGACCAACCCAAAAGACATCGAGCGTTTACTTGACGATATTAAAATCCTTAAACAAGAACCTATTAAATAGTTTTTTATTATCTATTTTTTTACCCTAAAATTTTACAGTACATTTGCTTCTTTAAAATCAATCTAAATAAGCTTGGAAGATACTTTAGCAAACATAAAACGAGGAGAAAGATGCATTATTACTGATGTTTCTTCTATTCATATACCATTGAAACTCTTGGAAATGGGGTGTTTACCAGGAAATTACGTCGAGCTTGTACAGGTTGCTCCTTTTCACGATCCTATGTACCTAAATATAAATGGCACTCACTTGGCTATAAGAAAAGAAACGGCTATGCATATTTTAATTAAAAAATAGCATATGAGTAAGCAAATCAATGTCGCTTTAATTGGAAACCCTAATACCGGAAAAACTTCTGTTTTTAATGCTTTAACAGGTTTAAACCAAAAAGTTGGTAATTATCCAGGCATAACCGTCGAAAAGAAAGAAGGTGTTTGTAAATTACCTAGAGGTGTAAAAGCCCATATTATCGATTTGCCTGGCACTTATAGTTTAAACGCCTCATCATTAGATGAAAATGTTGTTATTGAGCTTCTTTTAAATAAAAATGATAAAGATTTCCCAGATATCGCCGTAGTAGTTAGCGATGTTGAAAATTTAAAGCGTAATCTTTTATTATACACACAGATTAAAGATCTCGAAATACCTACTGTTTTGGTTATTAATATGGCCGATAGAATGGATTATAAGGGGATTTCGTTAGATTTAGAATATCTTGAAAAGCACCTTAAAACTAAAATCGCATTAGTTAGTACTAGAAAAAATCAAGGTATTGAAAGGTTAAAAAGCTTGATTGCCAATTACAAAGACCTTTCTATTAGTCATTGTATAGACCTTACTGAAATAGATAAAGATTATTTTAATAATTTACAAAACACGTTTCCAAACCAGCTTATTTATAAGCTTTGGCTCGTTATTACTCAAGACGTAAACTTTGGAAAAACTGATAGAAATGAAATTGATGCGGTTGCAAATTTTAAAACAAAATCAAAAAATGATTTAAAACGTTTACAGCAAAAAGAAACGATTAAGCGCTATCAATTTATAAACGATGTTCTTAAAAACGGACAAACTATAGATGTTGCCCATGCGAAGGATTTAAGAATGAAAATTGACCGAATTATAACTCATCAATTTTGGGGTTATGTTATCTTTTTTATCATTTTACTTACTATTTTTCAGGCGATTTATGACTGGTCAAGTATCCCCATGGATTTTATTGACACTACATTTGCCTCGTTAAGTGAATGGACCAAAAACCAATTGCCCCCAGGCACTTTTACTAGTTTATTAGCCGAAGGCATTATTCCCGGTCTTGGTGGCATTGTCATTTTTATACCCCAAATTGCGTTCTTATTTCTATTTATTTCAGTACTTGAAGAAAGTGGATACATGAGTCGTGTCGTTTTTTTAATGGATAGAATCATGCGTCGATTTGGACTAAGTGGTAAGAGTATCGTTCCACTTATTTCTGGAACAGCTTGTGCGATTCCAGCTATTATGGCAACGAGAAATATTGAAAACTGGAAAGAACGATTAATTACTATTTTAGTAACCCCTTTTATAACGTGTTCAGCGAGGCTTCCTGTTTATCTAATTATTATTTCATTAGTAATCCCAGAAGGGCGTTTCATTGGTCTTGGTTACCAAGCTTTAACATTAATGCTTTTATATCTTATTGGATTTGGAGCAGCCGTTTCATCTGCTTATATATTAAACAGGGTTTTAAAAATTAAAAGCAAGGCGTTTTTTGTTGTAGAAATGCCTAATTACAAGTTGCCACTATTAAAAAATGTAGCAATTACTGTTCTAGAAAAAACAAAATCATTTGTGTTTGGTGCTGGAAAAATAATATTGGCCCTTTCAATTATCCTTTGGTTTTTGGCTTCCTTTGGGCCAGGCGATAATTTTAAAAATGCTGAAGAAATTACAACTAAAGAATACGCCAATCAACAATTATCATCAGTTGAATTACAACAAAAAATAGCGTCTCATAAACTTGAACACTCTTTTATTGGTATTACTGGGCGTGCAATTGAACCAGCTATAAGACCGTTAGGGTACGATTGGAAAATAGGAATTGCCATCGTTAGTAGCTTTGCTGCCAGAGAAGTTTTTGTTGGAACACTAGCTACGATTTACAGTGTTGGAAGCGACGAAGAAGATACTATAAAAAACAGAATGGCTGGTGAAGTGAATCCAGTTCTTGGGGGACCATTATTTACTTTTGCTTCAGGTATTTCCTTATTATTATTTTATGCTTTTGCCATGCAATGTATGAGCACATTAGCTATTGTAAAAAGAGAAACTTATAGCTGGAAATGGCCTATATTACAACTAACCATTATGACTATGTTTGCTTATATTGTAGCTTTAATAGCATTTCAATTATTGAAATAAATTTTTATTTATACTAGTATTTATTTTAATTAAAACACTTTATTTATGAATCCTTTTATTCAGAACGTATTGGCAATTACAGCATTAGTTTTTGCTTTAGGTTTTATATTTACCAAGTATTTTGTTAAAAAAAAATCTAAAAAAGCCTGCGGTGGAGACAAAGATTGTGGATGTCACTAATCAATGTGCAAAACAGAAAATTCTAAATAGTATTTTTTAAAATCATTTTTTACTGGAGAAACTGGATGTGGATATAATCCTGTCGCATATATTTTTATCCGCTCGGAAGCATAAATTAAATTAGAACCATCGTTTAAAACATTTTTAGAATTAATTGTAATTTCCTTTTTTTCAAGACACAATTTTTTACTTTTGATTCCCAGTAATACTTTAGCCTCTCCGGCCCAAACACATTGAACACCTATAGGACATCTTGAATCTGAAATTACCTTTTTAAACTTTATCTGGATATCATCAATATCAATAGTTTTTTTATAATTTAATTTTATAATAGCTTGTAATGAGTCCTTTGAAGATTGTATATTTTCTTTCTTTTGACTCCAAAGAATTAAAGGGAGAAAAAAAAATATAAAGAATTTCATATATCACTTTTTTTTAAATTAAATATCAAATAAGTTTAAGTTTAGAACCCTTTTATTAAGCTAAAAGCCTCCAAAACTGAGCCACTAAAAATGTAACAATAAAGCCCAAAACAACTGGCATTACAGACGCAAAAACGGTCCACTTAATACTTTTTGTTTCCTTGTAAATAGTATAAATTGTAGTGCTGCATGGATTATGCAATAAGCTAAATAACATGAGATTAATGGCGGTTAAAAGTGTCCATCCTCCAGCTTTTAAAATATCGGCGGTAGCATTTACAGAATCTAACTCAAACATTACCCCAGCTCCGGATCCTGCTGAAATACCCGTAACTAGAACAGTTAGCATCAAAATAGTGGGTATTACTATTTCATTAGCAGGAATTGCAACAATATAAGCAAGTAAAATAACCCCATTTAAACCTAAAATAAATCCGAATCCATCAAAGGAATGAATAGCCCAGGCTGCAATACTTTCGTTCCCAATATAAATGTTAGAAATCAACCAAATAACAGCACCAGCGGGAGCTGCAAAAACAACTGCTCTCCACAAAACAATTAATGTTCTATCAATTAAAGAGGTATAAATGGTTTTCCAAAACCGCGGTGGTCTATAGGGAGGTAATTCTAAATTAAAAGTTGAAACTTCTCCTTTTAAAACAGTTTTGGAAAGCACCCACGAAACAGCAAACATAAATACCATGCCTAATAAGGCAATACCTATTACTGCAAGTAAAGCGGCCAAACTAGAAACTGCTGAAGGAACAAGAGCCCCAATAAAAATTGTTGCTATTAAAATTTGTGTGGGCCATCGTCCATTACATAAAGAAAAATTGTTGGTGATAATAGCAATTAATCGCTCTCGGGGGCTGTCAATAATTCTAGTAGCCACAACCCCTGCAGCATTACAACCAAAACCCATACTCATAGTTAAGGCCTGCTTCCCATGGGCTCCAGATTTTTTAAACAAATTATCTAAATTAAAGGCGACTCGAGGTAAATAACCAAAATCTTCAAGCAATGTAAACATTGGAAAAAATATGGCCATTGGCGGAAGCATTACGGCAATAACCCAAGCCACTGCCAGATACACCCCATCAATTAAAAACCCACTTAGCCACCAAGGCATCTGTATACTTGCTGCACCACTTTTTAAAGATGGATGAATTGTATCCAATAATATATCTGCAAGTAATGACGATGGATAATTTGCCCCAATAATAGTTAACCATAATACAATCCCAAGAATTAAAAACATAATGGGAAACCCAAAGGTTTTACTTGTCACAATTTTATCGATACGAGCATCTAAACGAAAACGCCTTTGGCTATTTTCAATTTGAACAGAATCCTTAACAATATCGGCGGCGTCAGCATAGATGCTTTCAGTTAAATTATCGTGAAAATCATCACCTATCTGCCATCGCAATTCATTGGATAATTCGATAATATTGTCAATATTTTTATGGTTCATTTTTAAATCTTTATACTAATTCTCCTTGTTTTAAGGCCTTAATTATTTGCGCATCCCCTTCTAATAACCTAAATGCAATCCAACGACTATTAGGGATATTAGGAAACTCCTTTTCAATTTCTGTAGTTAATTTTTTTACTGCCACCTCAATATTTTCTGGAACATTTTTAATTCGATGCGGTTTACATATAATTGTCCCGTTTACAACTTCACTAATTGTATGTATTAATTCAGGTATTCCTTCATTATATCTTGCACTTGCAGCCACTACCGGTATTCCTAAATCACGCGATAAAGTACGTTGATCTATTGAAATATTATTTCGTTTAGCCTCGTCCATTAAATTCAAGCACAAAACGGCCTTATCTGTGATTTCTAAAATTTGTAAAACTAAATTTAAGTTGCGTTCTAGTCTATTAGCGTCTACAACTATAACTGTTACATTTGGTTTTCCAAAAAGTATAAAATCTCTTGCGGCTTCTTCATCTTCAGAAGTTGACAACAATGAGTATGTCCCCGGTAAATCAACTAATTTATATTTTTGATTATTGTATTCAAATCCGCCTTCCGCTCTTGTTACAGTTTTTCCGGGCCAGTTACCTGTATGTTGCCGTAATCCTGTTAAGGCATTAAAAACAGTGCTTTTACCAGTATTTGGATTACCAGCTAAAGCCACAACAAAATCGAAATTATCGGTACGTATCCCTAATTTTTTTAAACCATCTGCATTAAAGTGGGCACAGGTTTCGCAGGTACTCTTTAGCTTAGCATCCATAGTTTAATTTTTTTTAATAAGAATTTTTGCTGCCTGATTTTTACGTAAGGCAATTGATGTTCCCTTTATTAAATAGGCGTGAGGTTCACCTAAAGGGTTTAACAGGTCGATTGTAATATCTGCTCCTTTTACAAAGCCTAAATCCAATAAGCGCCTTCTGCTCTCTCCTCTGCTTTCTTTTGAAATCCCGATTATCTTTGCCGTTTCATTTTCCTTTAAGCCAGACAATCTCGCAATATTATCTTCTAATACTACTTCCTTTTCGATAGGCGCTACAGTTAAATTAGCCGCTACAATTGGTGCCAGTTTAAATTCTTCACCTTCAGATTCAAAGACTATTCTGGTCGTATTGTTTTCTATTACTCTTAATAAAGAACCAATATGAATATTTTCCGCTAAAATCTGTTTATAAATAACTTCCGGCTCATCTTCAATATGAGTAATTCTTCCAACGGTATTAACAGACAATAACGGTAATTCGACTCCTTTAACTTTAGCGATTTTACCTGTTTTCGTAGGAATAGGATCACCATGTGGATCGTATTTAGGATTCCCTAGATGGGCCGCTAATTTTTCTGTCTCATCATGGCTTAATTGATGCTCCATCAATTCAGCTCTATCATGCCATTCTGTTTTACTAAACCCTGTTCTGTCTGCTAAATAACGTTCCCAAAGCCGGTGTACCCGAACTATTCGTAAAGCATATTCTCTACCTGATTCAGTGAGTTTTAAAACATCAGACTCAAAATATATTAAATCATTAATAGTCATTTTTTTTATGGCCTCAACAATTCTATTATTGTTAAAATCTAATACCTGAACCAAAGTTTTCATGTCTACTTTGTTTCCGGAATTTTCGAAATGATAAAGTTGTTTTAATATATCTTCTATTATAATTTTTTCATTGCTTGATACATTTT
Organism: Flavobacteriales bacterium; assembly: GCA_024641135.1. Taxonomy (GTDB): domain Bacteria; phylum Bacteroidota; class Bacteroidia; order Flavobacteriales; family Flavobacteriaceae; genus Yeosuana. Next base: position 6,855 of record JAHEDS010000066.1, on the reverse strand, counting down.
TTTTAAAAATCCAAAACCACCCTTTTACTGGTCTGAATAATACATATAGCAAAGCCGAAAACACAAAAAATAAAATAAGAGCTGTAATAGGGTTATATGCCATCATGTTAAAGACTTAAATATAAATTCTCGGCTGCTTCCCTTGAAATTATTAGTTTTTTACTTTTAGTTTCTATGGATAAAGACCGGTCAAACGGTTCAACATTTAAAACTTTTATTGAATCACCTAAAGCCAAATTGTTTTTGTTTAAATATTTTAAAAACACATCTGAAGAATCCTTTACAAAGGATAAAACTCCTTCCTTTCCCTCTTCAATTTCAAGAATATTAATACTTTTTATAGGTGAATAGTTGCCATCCTTATCTGGAATTGGGTCTCCATGTGGGTCATGTGTTGGAAACTCTAAAAAAGCATCCAATTCATCTACTAATTTTAAGGATTTTATATGTTCAAGTTCTTCTGCAACTTCATGAACCTCATCCCACGAAAAATTAAGGTTATTAACCAAAAACACTTCCCAAAGCCTGTGTTTTCTAATAACAAGTGCTGCCGCTAAACGCCCTTTATTGGTTAAACTTACCCCTTGATATTTAATATAATTAGCTAAGTTTTTATCGGCTAGTTTCTTAATCATATCTGTCACAGAAGAAGCCTTCGTTTCAATTTTATCTGCAATAGCATTGGTGCTTACAGCTATAGTACCTTGTTTACCTAGATGATAAATCGTTTTTAAATAATTTTCTTCAGATAATGTTACCATATCAGCATTTTATAATGTAAATATACTATTTTTTACTTAAGAGTAAAAATATTTTTAGACACATCTAAAAATATATAAACTAACTTTTTTATGTATTTTTAAATAATCTTATACGTTTTATAAAAAACAACAATGGCACAACACAATGAGCTTGGAAAAAAAGGAGAACAGCTTGCTGTAGATTATCTGTTGAAATGTAGTTATACTATTGTTGAGAGAAATTATAGGTTTAACAAAGCAGAAGTCGATATCATAGCCAAAAAGAACAATGTTCTTGCTATTATTGAGGTAAAAACACGATCCACCACAGATTTTGGAAACCCTCAAGATTTCGTAAAACCTAATCAAATAAACAGACTCGTTAAAGCTGTAGATGAATATGTAAATGTGAATAATTTAGAAGTTGATGTACGATTTGATATTATTGCAATCGTTAAGGAAGGTAAAAATTATAATATTGAGCATTTAGAAAATGCCTTTTATCATTTTTAATCTAATGATGAAATTTATTTATTAAAATATCCTTTTAATGCTTCTATATCGTTTGGTTTAGCAACAATACGTTTGTTTTTATCAAGGACAAAATAAGTTGGTGTCGCTTTTATATCGTACTTATTCCCAACCTCATTATCCCATTTTCCCAATCCCAAAACGTGAATAAAATCAGGGAATTCTTTAATTTTTTCTATCCAGTTTTTCTCATCATCTTCTAAACCAATAGCTATAACTTGAAATTCTCCTTGTTTTCTTGTCTTAGTAAACGCTTCTAACTGAGGTATTTCAAGAAGGCAATGAGAACATGTACTACTCCAAAAAACTAGTACATAATACTCGGACCCACTTAAATCACTTAATTTTTTTGTTTTATCTACATTAAAATCTGGTGCTTTACTTTCTTTTGAGGTGTTTTTAAACTGAACCAATTCGTTAATGAGTGTCTGGTCATTTAATGCCTGTGCAATATTTATTAAGTATGAATCTGAAATATAATTAGCAACATTTTCAAAATCGGAATCCGCCATACTTCGCCATAATTGAAGTAATAAACTACTTTTAATTTCTAATTGCGCTCCATCCATCGCTTTGTAGAACACATCAATATTTTTTTTATATGCTCCACTAATATCATGATTGTCTTTTCCCATTCCTAGAACATAATTATACATTCTATCGAGTAAAAAATCTGAACTCTGCAAAATGACATTATTAAAATCTACATTGTCAAAAAAATGAGTCTCTAAATTTTTGATGTATTCACTAATATTTCCAAAATAATCAGGAACATAAGGTTTATTTGCTTTAATAAATTCTAAAGCAATAGTGCCTTTAGCGGCCTCTTCAAAACTATTTTGTGTTTCTCTTTGGGTATTAAAAATATCGATTAATGCTAAAGTATCTTTACTTTGCTGTCTGAAAAAATTAGAAATACTCTGACTTATTAAAGTCATGCTGCTAGTATACCCTGTTATCAGCTTATTTTCAATAGATTCCTGATACGTAATCCCTGTTTCCGAATCAAATGTAAATTCTATATCTTCTTTTGCATTATAAATTATGTCAAAATTATATTCTTCTTTCGGCATAGCATAAACAATTTTATACATCCCTGCCGTAACCGAAGCGTCTAATGGTAATACAAAACTTCCGTCTTGTTTTATTTCTGCATTCCCAATATACGATGTTGAGAGCGGTAATATTTTATATAATAAGGCGTATTTGTAATCCTTAGCATTTGTAAAGGTCCCTTTAATAGTGTGCTGTGAAAATAAAACTGACGGCAGCAAAAAAATTAAAAAAATAACTCGTGTTAACATGATAAAAATTTATTTATATCGAACCAATAATTAAGCCACAATTGGTTCTAACTTTATTAAAGCCTGCTTAACAGATTTTATTGATTCAAAAGTAAGTAATAAACGTAAACCATTACGGGTTTGCGTTTCTTTCATTTTGCAAATATTTGGATGTATCTGAACAAATTGTAGCACTTTGGTAAACCACTTACTTTGATAAAAATTACTTTGCTGATCGCTAATAAAATACCCAACTAATTTACCGTTCTTCATTACAATTTTTTCGAAACCAATTTTACTGGCAATCCACTTGATTCTAACACTATTAAGTAAGTCTGAAACTTGAGTTGGTAATTCTCCAAAACGATCTATAAGATGAGCTTCAAAAGTTTTTAACTCTTCTTCATTTTTAATATTGTTAAGTTGTGTATATAGATTCAAGCGCTCTGTGATGTTATTAACATAATCATCCGGGAATAGCAGCTCAAAATCTGAATCAATAGTAACATCTTTAACGTATTCCTTATCATTTAAATCTTCTTGATATAACTCTTTAAATTCTGTTTCTTTTAACTCTTCAATAGCTTCATTTAATATTTTCTGATAGGTTTCAAAACCAATTTCATTAATAAATCCACTTTGCTCGCCCCCTAATAAATCGCCTGCTCCACGAATTTCAAGATCTTTCATAGCAATGTTAAACCCACTACCGAGTTCAGTAAATTGTTCTAAAGCTGTAATACGCTTTCTGGCATCGTCTGTCATTGCTGAATATTCTGGCGTGATAAAATAACAGAATGCTTTTTTGTTACTTCGACCCACCCGACCACGCATTTGATGCAAATCACTCAACCCAAAGTTATTCGCATTATTTATAAAAATTGTATTGGCATTAGGAACATCAAGTCCACTTTCAACAATCGTGGTACTTACCAAAACATCAAAAGCACCATTTATAAACCGAAGCATTAGTTCCTCCAGTTTTTTACCATCTAACTGGCCGTGTCCAATACCAATTTTCGCGTCGGGGACTAATCTTTGAATTAAACCCGCTACTTCTTTTATGTTTTCAATACGGTTATGAATAAAAAAGATTTGACCTCCACGTTCTATCTCGTAACTAACTGCATCTCGAATTATTTCTTCATTAAAACGAATAACATGGCTTTCAATTGGATACCGGTTTGGCGGCGGTGTTGTTATCACCGACAAATCTCTGGCAGCCATTAAACTAAACTGTAAGGTTCGCGGTATTGGTGTGGCTGTAAGAGTCAAAACATCTACATTTTCTTTTAATGTTTTAAGTTTTTCTTTAACTGCCACCCCAAATTTTTGCTCTTCATCAACAATGAGTAATCCTAAATCTTTAAATTTTACATTTTGATTAACTAATTGATGGGTACCAATTATAATATCTACTTTGCCTTTTTCAAGATTTTCAAGTGTTGTTCTTTTTTCCTTTGTGGTTCTAAAACGGTTTAAATAATCTACTGTAACAGGAAAATCTTTTAACCTCTCAGAAAAGGTTCTGGAGTGTTGATAGGCTAAAATAGTTGTAGGCACTAAAACAGCCACCTGTTTTCCGTTATCTACTGCTTTAAAGGCCGCTCGAATAGCAACTTCTGTTTTTCCAAAACCAACATCGCCACACACTAACCTGTCCATTGGTCTTTCGCTTTCCATATCCGCTTTAATATCGGCTGTTGCAGTTATTTGATCGGGGGTGTCTTCATACAAAAATGACGATTCTAACTCTAACTGAATATAGCTATCCGGATTATACTGAAAGCCTTTTTCTGTTTTTCGTTTGGCATAAAGTTGAATTAAATTAAAAGCAATTTCCTTAACTCTAGACTTGGTTTTTTGCTTAAGTACTTTCCAGGCATTACTGCCAAGTTTATATATTTTAGGTGGTTTACCATCTTTACCATTAAACTTGGTGATTTTATGTAAAGAATGAATGCTTAAATACAAAATATCGCGCTCACCATAAACCAATTTTATAGCTTCCTGTTTCTTTCCTTCTACATCAATTTTTTGCAACCCTCCGAAACGACCAATTCCATGATCAATATGTGTTACATAATCTCCAATCTCAAGATTCGTAAGTTCCTTTAGAGTAATAGCATGCTTTTTAGCGTAGCCGTTTTTAATCTGAAATTTATGATAGCGCTCAAAAATTTGATGGTCGGTATAACAGAGGATTTTATTTTCATGATCCACAAAACCCTGATGCAAAGAAAGCACGATAGTTTTATAAGGTTTTACTTCTAAATGAGAATCATCAAAAATATCATGAAAACGCTTCGCTTGTTGCTCACTTACGCATACAATATAATTAGTAAATCCTTTATCGTAATTAGAATTTAAATCTTCTATTAACAAATCAAATTGCTTGTTAAATGAAGGTTGTGGAGTTGTGTTAAAAGAGATGCAGTTTTCTCCTGATTTACTAAAGATTGATGTAGTGCCAAATTCGATAACTGAAAAATCGAGTAGTTGCCTTTTTAATAAGCTTGCATTACAAAATAATTCATTGGGTTCAGCGTGTTTTATAGCCGTTGAAAGTGTTTTAAAAGCATCTTCAGCCTTTGAGAAAAAGTCGTCGATTCTAGAGAAAAACAAATCTGCATTTTTAAAACATACAACCGTTTTCTGTGCCACATATTTTAAAAAACTTTCACGCTTTTCGTCTAAAAACTTATTTTCGACATTTGGAATGATATTGATTTTTTTTATCTGCTCTATAGACAGCTGGGTTTCTACATCAAAAGTCCTAATACTATCCACCTCATCTCCAAAAAATTCCATTCTAAATGGTATATCATGGGAAAATGAAAATACATCTACAATACCCCCGCGCACAGAAAATTCTCCTGGTTCTGTGACAAAATCAACCCTTTTAAACTGATATTCAAAAAGGGCTTCATTTATAAAGTCTATGGACAGTTTGTCGCCAACTGAAATCTTTAAGGTGTTACGCTCCAGCTCTTTTCTTGTAACTACTTTCTCAAAAAGGGCATCAGGATACGTAACTATTATAGCTGGTTTTTTCCTCGAGTTTATACGGTTTAAAACTTCGGCGCGCAATAACACATTCGCGTTGTCTGTTTCCTCTATTTGATAAGGCCTTCGATAGCTCCCCGGATAAAAAAACACATCTTTCTCTCCGCATAATTGCTCTAAATCGTTTAAATAAAATGCAGCTTCTTCCTTATCATTAAAAACGATAAGAAAAGGCTTGTCTGACTGTTGAAACACATTAGAAATAACAAATGAAAATGACGACCCAACAAGGCCTTTTATATGTGTTTTTCTTTGGTTTTGGGAAATAGCAGTTTGAAGATTTTGCATTTGCAAAACCCGTTCATAAGTTTGTAACAAAACTGTTTTACTCAACTATTATAATTTGTAGACACTGAGTTTTTAAATCTTCAGTGTAATAAAGCTGCAAATATAGTTTAAGAATTAGGAATATTGAGTTTAGAAGTATTATTTTTATAGGTAGATAGCATTAGTGGTTGAACAATTTGTTTGAGCTCTTTTTATTCAATAAATAAAAAAGCGAGTTGTGAAAACACGACATTTTGCCTGCAAAATGAAATGCCAAAAAATAAAGCATATAATTTTAAAGAGGTTTTTAGTTTATTTATATTTGCACCACAATAAAAATTACAACATGTCGATTTCAGATTTATTTGATAGTGGTTTTAAAAAACGTAATGAAGATCATTTTGCTGCGATTGTAAGAGTGGCCATGGATGATGGAATTATTACTGATGAAGAAAAAGAATTTTTGGACAGATTAGCCTTTAATTTAGATATCAATCAGTCTGATTACAAATTAATTTTAAAGGATTATCAATCACACCCTATCAATCCTCCATTGTCTTACGACATGCGTTTAGAGCGTTTGTATGACCTAGCTCGCATGGTTCATGTAGACCATATTAAAGGAGATCATGAAGAAATATTACTTAGAAAAATTGGTGTTGGCTTAGGCTTCCACCCTGAAAATGTAAAATATATTGTTGATAAGGCTTTAACCTTAGTGGCTAATGGAGTTAATTTAGAAACTTTTATTTATGAAATTAGACATATGAATCAATAGATTTAACATGTTTTCAATATATAAAAGCGCATCAAATGATGCGCTTTTTTTTGTGTTTATAATTGAGAATATTTATCATTTATTTAACATTATTTATTTATAATTTTACATAAATTATTTCAAACGAAATGTCGAAGTTTAACTGTTTGCTTTTAACGGTTACATTAAGTTTATTCTCTTTAATTCTCTT
>JAHEDS010000142.1 GCA_024641135.1 Flavobacteriales bacterium | reverse complement strand
CAAGAAGCCTGTGAAGAGGCTATTAAAAGAATAGTTAGCAAACCCAACAGCGATTATAAAAATTTTCAAATAGGCTATATCGCTTTAAATAAGCAAGGTGATACTGGGGCTTATGCCATCCATCAATATTTTAGTGTGACTAAAAATCAGGACGGTAAGAATGTGCAAATTCAATCTGATTATTTTAATAAAACCTAATTAAAAACGTTGAGATTCTAAATTAAAAATCTAGTTCGCAAATTGCATTTCAATTAATTTCTATTCAAAGCATAAGTTTTGTAGTTTTAGGGTCTTCAATAAAATCAAACTCATGTCAGATCAAAAACGTCTTTTTCTTGTTGATGCTTATGCCCTCATATTTCGTGGTTATTATGCTTTTATAAAAAATCCCAGAATCAATTCCAAAGGTTTAGATACCTCAGCAATTATGGGTTTTATGAATTCTTTGCTAGACGTTATAAAACGTGAGCGCCCAGACCATTTAGCAGTTTGTTTTGATAAAGGTGGCAGCGTTGATAGGGTTGAAATGTTTGAGGCTTATAAAGCCAACAGAGATGCTACTCCCGAGGCTATTAAAATCGCTGTCCCATATATTGAAGACATCTTAAAAGCCATGCACATCCCTATAATGGTTAAAGAAGGTTTTGAAGCTGATGATGTGATTGGGACACTTTCAAAACAAGCTGAAAAAGAAGGATACCAAACTTTTATGGTAACCCCAGATAAAGATTTTGCACAATTAGTGAGTGATAATATATTTATGTACCGACCTGTTTTTGGTGGTGGATATGAAACCTGGGGTATTGAAGAAGTTAAAAAGAAATTTGAAATTGAAGACCCTTTACAGGTCATTGATTTTTTAGGGATGATGGGAGATTCTTCCGATAATATTCCTGGGCTTCCAGGTGTTGGTGAAAAAACTGCTAAAAAATTCTTAGCACAATACGGAAGTATGGAAAACCTCTTAGCTAATACCCACGAGTTAAAAGGTAAAATGAAAGAAAATATTGAAGCCAACAAAGAGCTAGGTATGCTTTCAAAAAAATTAGCAACTATCATGCTCGATGTCCCTGTCGTTTTTGATGCAACAGACTTTGAATTAAACCATCCAGATATTGCTAAAGTAACAGATCTTTTTGAAGAACTTGAATTTAGACAGCTTCTGTCTAATTTTCAAAAAACCTTCGCTACAAATAACGAGACCCCATCTAACAATGGCAATAATCCAGTAACTCCTGAAAAACCTAAAACCGAAATTAAGGCCTCAACACCAACAGCTGGTGCCGGACAATTTTCTTTGTTTGGTGGGGATGATAGTGGTAATGAAACTATAGCGACTAGTACTGGCCGTAAGACCGCAGAGACCACCCCTCATTTTTATCAAAGTGTGGCTACTGGAATGGCCACTAAATTATTTATTCAAAACTTAATGAAACAAACCAGTGTTTGTTTTGATACCGAAACAACAGGTCTAAATCCAATAACTGCAGAACTGGTAGGCATAGCTTTTTCCTGGGAAGTTGGCAAAGGATTTTATATACCTGTTCCCGAAATTAAAGAAGAGGCTCAAGCTTTAATGGAACAATTACGTCCATTTTTTGAAAATGAATCCATTCAGAAAATTGGTCAAAATTTAAAATACGATATCAAGGTGCTTCATAAATACAACATTAAAGTAAAAGGCACCTTATTTGACACTATGTTAGCGCATTACCTTATTAACCCAGATATGCGTCATAATATGGATGTATTGGCCGAAACTTATTTAAACTATACGCCCATATCTATTGAAACTTTAATTGGTAAAAAAGGCAAGAATCAATTATCAATGCGGGAAGTACCCATTGACAAACAAACGGAATATGCTGTTGAAGATGCAGACATAACCCTGCAACTAAAGGAACATTTTGAAAAGGAATTAGGCGAGGCCAATACACAAACCCTTTTTGACACCATTGAAATACCATTACTTCGTGTTCTGGCTAATATGGAATTGGAAGGGATTAATCTGGATAAGGAATTTCTCAATTCACTTTCTGGTCAATTAGATGCTGATATAAAAACATTAGAAACGAGTATTTATAAGGAAGCAGGCGAAGAATTTAATATTGCATCACCCAAACAATTAGGTGATATTTTATTTGATAAACTAAAGCTGGTCGATAAACCTAAGAAAACCAAAACGGGACAGTACGCTACCAGCGAAGATATATTAAGCTACTTAGCTAAAGACCATCCTATTATTCAACATATTCTTGAATATCGCGGGCTCGCAAAATTAAAAAGTACGTACGTAGACGCACTTCCAAATCAGGTAGAACCCCTAACCGGACGCGTACATACAGATTATATGCAAACCGTTGCCGCAACAGGCCGATTAAGTAGTAACAACCCAAATCTTCAAAATATTCCAATTAGAACAGAACGTGGTAAACAGGTACGTAAAGCATTTATCCCAAGAGATAAAAATTACACCTTGCTATCTGCCGATTATTCTCAAATTGAACTTCGTATTATTGCCGCTTTAAGTGAGGAAGAGAATATGATTAACGCTTTTAAAAATGGTGAAGATATTCACGCCTCCACAGCATCAAAAGTATTTAATGTGCCTTTAAATGAGGTAACACGCGAACAAAGAAGCAATGCTAAAACCGTAAATTTTGGAATTATTTATGGAGTTTCAGCATTCGGGCTAAGCAATCAAACCGATTTATCTCGTGGCGAATCCAAAGAGTTAATTGATACCTATTACGCTACTTATCCAAAGTTGAGACAATATATTAATGATCAAATTCACTTTGCCAGAGAACATGGTTATGTTCAAACCGTATTAGGGCGACGCCGTTATTTAAATGACATCAATTCAAGAAATGCTGTAGTGCGCGGTGCAGCTGAACGAAATGCTGTAAACGCACCTATACAAGGAAGTGCTGCTGATATTATTAAAATAGCCATGATTAACATTCATAACAAACTGGAAGCAGCCAATTATAAAACTAAAATGCTATTACAGGTACATGATGAATTGGTTTTTGATGTTTACAAGCCAGAACTGGAAGCCATTAAAACTTTAGTAAAAAACGAAATGGAACATGCCTATACCTTGTCTGTTCCACTGGATGTTGACATGGGTGTTGGACAAGATTGGCTTGAGGCTCATTAAGTTTTAGATTATTGAGTAACCAAAAAATGAAGTATAATTCCTTAATAATGTCAATTTATATTAATTTTAAAGTGTTTTCATAAAATCAACCCAATGAAATTTGTTTTTAGTATCCTTTTCTCAGTATTTCCAATTGTGATATTGGCGCAAAACGATTCCATTTGGATGAAGAATGACGATGTTCTTGTTGGCGAACTTAAATCATTATCAAAAAGCGTTATTACCTTTAAAACTTCTTATAGTGATAAAGATTTCAAAATAGATTTTAATGAAGTAACAAGAATTTCGACACAAAATATTTTTGTTGTTCATTTTACCGATGGCTCAAGATTTACTGGAAAAATCAACTCTACTAGTAACAAAAAATTAGAAATAATAAACCACTACGGTCAGACCAAAGAAACAGAGCTAGCTAATATTATTTTGCTTTCTGAAATTGATATTAAGTTTTGGAATAGATTTACTGGTACTCTAGATATTGGATTCAATCTCGCAAAAACAAATAACAACAAACAACTCACTTTTGCAGGAAATCTTAAATATAACAGTGATAAATGGAATTCAAAATTAGCGTATAATGTATTATATTCAGATCAAGATAATGTAGACAAAATTGAACGCAAGGAATTATCACTAAATGCGCAGCGGTTTCTTCAAAAATGGTTTTTATCTTTAGATGTATCATACCTGTTAAGTACCGAATTAGGCATTAAAAACAGAATAAATCCTGGTTTTGGCGTGGGTAGGAATTTGTTCGTTACCAATAAATTATATTGGTTGGCAGGTGTAGGTCTAAACTATAACATCGAAGAATATTTCGATTCACAACTTAATAAAGAGTCCACAGAACTAAAGATATTAACGCAATTTGAAATGTTTAATTTTGAGGACCTAAGTATATTTACTAAAGCAACTGGCTACCCCAGTCTTTCTGAAAAGGGCCGATTCCGGTTAGATTATAATTTTGTGTTTAAATACGATTTACCTTTTGATTTCTATATAAAAGCCGAGTTTACTTTAAATTACGACAATCAACCTGCCATT
>JAHEDS010000141.1 GCA_024641135.1 Flavobacteriales bacterium | reverse complement strand
TAGAGATGACTTGTTATATATTACAGGCATTTGTCCTTTCCATTTACTCCATAAATCAGCATCACTAATCAGACTTGCCATAAAATGACCAACATTTATACGACTGGTTTTACCAGCATTAAAAATTGCGCTTCTAATTGGAGAAGGATGTATTTCATAATCGGTTACTTTATCATCATCAATTAAACCGTCTGGTCGCACAGCAGTCCACTCTATAAATTGGTTTTCCTGTCCAACTTGGGTTCGCAAATAGTCAGCCGCTTTTTCGTTATCAACGTGAGGAGGTAAGAGAAGTCTTAAAAGCCCAATAACGCATTTTTGGGCAAACGAAATAGGTTCGTTCAAATCACGATTTCGATTACCAGTAGTATTCATTAAAACATATTTAACTGGACGTTTTGGTTTATTTGATTCTACAGCATTACATAGTCTACGAGCAGCATCTATAACTAGTTTTCTTGGTTGTCCATAAATTCCTTTCCAATTCATATTGTGTCCTAGACAGGATGCGATTGAATGACAATCAAGAGTCAATTCTATCATTTCTTTATCATTTAAATCTAAAAGGCTTGCAGAAATAATTTTCACTCGTTCATTACTTTTCCAAGATTTCGGTAATTTTTGAGAAGACCTTACAACTGCCTTAACGTTATGTCCTTGAATTAGAAGTTGCTCAACTAACTGCCTTCCTGTTGCACCACTTGCGCCTACTACTAAAATTGTCATATTTTTTGTTGATTTTAAATATTACAAATTTTCTTTAACACCTTTTCGCCAAAAGTATAATCCAAAAACAAATGTTACAATTGCAAACATAATCCCGTTTTCGCCAAGCCAATGCTCAGTTCCTTCAATTTTTATTGTTAGTGAAGGCATAATTTTTTGAATATACACATTACTTACTGCATGAAAAATCACTGCTGGCCATAGGCTCTTAGATTTAAAAGTATAGTAAGTCATAATAAATGACATAGAAATAATTACTATAAAGAATGTTGTAAACTCCAATAGAACATTATTACTATAGTAAACAAGCAATGGCCAGTGCCAAGCAGCCCATACAAGACCACTAAATATTGATACACCAGGAAAGGAAAGAACTTTTTTTAATTCATAAATAAAAAAACCTCTCCACCCAATTTCTTCTCCTAAAGTTGTAGCAGAGGCTCTTATCACTTCTACAGTACCTATTAAGATAATTGCTATAATTGTTATTGAAGTTGGATTTAATGTACCTATTCCAAACAATCCAAGTTCTTTTCCCCAATCTGTTATTGCTTCCCGGTTTGCTAAACTTCCAAATCCGAAAATCCAGATTAATACATAAGTGACTATAACATATAAGGCAGGAATGAAATAGGATAATCGGATATATTTCCAATTTCCCCAATTCCAATTTAGAGATGAAATTTTACGCCCTTTTATTTTTAAGGTAATAAATGTAGCAATTGCAGGACACCACATTATAGCTCCAACATAAATCCTTGAAGGATAAAGATTTACTATAGCATAATGGAAAGGTGAAGTAAGCGCCACGACCAGTACAAGAAATAGAAAGATTGTTTTCCACGTTTCTTTTCGTTCCGATAGACTTTTTAGCATTAGGTTTAATAATTGGTTTTTTATGAAAGACGCAGAGATTATCGTTTTGTTACATTGCGTCTAACGTGTTCGTGTATAGTTCAGTTGCGTTGTCTAGAACTAAGTTAATAAACAAAAACGAACCTGAGGAAATTCCGAAGGAATTTCCAAGTAGTAGATAATCAAGCAATTGATTATACACGTTGTTAGCTACAGTTTAGGATACTCTTTTTTACAGAATTATAATTAGTTTGTAGTTGACTACCTAGTTGATTCAAAAAGTCAAGAATAATCATTAGTTCTTCTAAATCTCCTTTTTGTAGAGCATCGGCAGATTTATTTATTTCAATTTGAACTCTTCGTTGTAAATTATAGACGCTTTCAAGTTCATAAAGGCAGTCATAATTAAATTCGTTAGTAACATTTAGCGTAGTTGTTGTCTTCCATGCTATTTCTGTCAGTGTTGGAATTTCTAGATTTATATGAGTTGTTCCTCTATAACGAAATAATCCATTATCAAGAGCTGTTGAATCTTTTGTTCTAAAATAATCGGGATAGCTGTTTCTGAGCAATTGCAATTGTTTGGGATTTGCCTTAATTACAGAAGTGTTACCATCATAAATGTTTTTAAAATCCTTATATGCATTTAAAATTTGATAATTATTTTTTAATACTGAATCAATTTCTAATTTGTTGTCTTCAATTTCCTCAGTTATTTTACTTATCGCGATCTTTTTACCTTCATTTATTTTTTTTGAAGAATTCCAGTTATTAAACCAAATTGCAAGATTTATACCTATAAAAAGTAATAGAATTTCACCGAAAATATATTTTAAATTTATTTTTTTATTTAGTTTAAAAAATCTCATATAGTAATTTTTGATAAATTGTTGTTAACGTGTATGTATAAAATTAGTTGTGTGTTTTAAGCACCTAATTTAGCAAATACAAACCGAATAGAAAATCCGCGAGGATTTTCGTAAGTAGGATCGTACCAAGCAATTAATTATACACGGAGTTGTGCTTTCGTTATTTTTCGTTTAATTCTTGATCTATCAATTGAATGAGCGATTGCATCTCTTTTTCAAATTGAGGATAATCACCCTTTAGTAAATTTGTTCCACTTAAAAATAATCCAAAAAGAGCATTTTCAAATTCCTTTAATTTTAGTAGGTTTTTGTTACTAGCTCTATTACTAGATGGGTCTAATTCAAATCTTTTTGAAAAACCCAAATCTTCAACAAGAATTCTAGTTTCTCCATATTTTTTTAATAAATTCTTTATATCTTCTATACCATTTTTTACTTGTTCTTCCTGTGTTTTGACCTTATTTAATTTTCCTTCCCAAGAAGCTAAAATACCGCGAATACTGTCATTTTCAATATCCTTTAACCCTCCTGAAAATATTATTTGGTTGAGAGCTCCATTCTCATACTGTATAAATATATCTATGCTAATAGTTGATGCTATTTTTTTGGATAAATCACTTTCAGTTATTTTCCCTATTTGAACTTCAGAATTTGTGGTATTTAAAATACTCCTAGTGCTATTTAATACTTCGGTTAACTCATTTTTTTCTATTGTAAGTGATTTAATATTACTAGTCATCTCTCGTTTAACTAATATTAAATAGTTTTCTTGCTGTTTATGAATTGTATTTTGTTCGTTAAGATTATTTAAATAAAGAGCAATTAAAATTCCAATTACGACAAGAACAATTTCTCCAATAGCATATTTCAAATACTTTCCAGTTTTGTTTTCAACTAGTAAATTTTGTCTAATTTTTCTAAAGAATTTTATCATTTACAAAGGCTTATTAAATGACGGTATGTGAGTTGCATTTCGTTCATAATTTTACTGAAATGCTGCTTTTCACGGTCGCTCATCACGATAAAAAACACCAAATCGTCTTGAAATTGTCTGTAGATTTTAGAGTCGCTATCTAATTCCCATTTATCTTCAGGTAATGTATCCAATACTTCCTGTCCTATTGCTTTTATGGCATAATCAGCAAACTGAAAACCAAAATCTATATCATTTTCATAAGCAAATGCCCTATCCAGAATTTTGCTACGACCGAGGGAAAGTTGAAACAAGAGATTGTCTAATTCGGCATAATATCTCAAAAGATTGGTTTTGAGTTCATTGTTTTTGATCAAATTTAATTTTCCAGAAGACGTGATGTCTGAAATAGTAACTTTACTCGGTATAAAGGCATTGGTGCGAAGCGCTTGTATATAATTATCAATAAAATAGCTTTTATCCTTGTTTTTTTTAGGAAGCTCTAATAATATTTTTTTTGCAACATTAATTTTATAATCGGCTTCTGCTGAAAGTTTGGCAATGTTTTGACGGTCAATATTGAAATCTTCCAATAGTTTACAATAGATATCCTGTTCAGTAATTTTATTTTTTCTGTTTTCATTCCAAGTATTAATGCTTAAGGCAATCAAAATTCCGATAACTACAAGCACAATTTCACCAATGGCGTATTTAAAATACTTCCCTGTTTTATTTTTCTCCATAAGATTGTAGCGAATTTTTCTAAAGAATTTTATCATTGGTTAATGGTTGGTTTTAATGAAGGCTAACGTGTTCGTGTATGGCTTGTTGCGTTGGCAAGAACTAAGTTAGTAAAAGAAAACGAACCAGTAGGAAAATCCGAAGGATTTTCCGAGTACACACAGAACCAGCAATTAGTTATACACGT
>JAHEDS010000065.1:3569-15976 GCA_024641135.1 Flavobacteriales bacterium | reverse complement strand
GCTTTTGTTGATTCGGCACCTGTTCTTGACAAGGCATGGGCAGCAAAAAGCGGATTAGGTTGGATTGGAAAAAACAGTAATCTTTTAACACAGCAAGTAGGTTCCTTTTATTTTATAGCAGAACTCATTGTAGATTTAGATTTGGAATATGATAGAGCCATAACAGATCATTGTGGGACCTGTACGGCTTGTATAGATGCTTGTCCCACGGAAGCTATTGTTGCACCTTATGTGGTTGATGGTAGTAAATGTATATCTTATTTAACTATAGAATTAAAGGATAATATTCCGTCCGAATTTAAAGGAAAAATGGATGATTGGATATTTGGATGTGATGTGTGTCAGGATGTTTGTCCTTGGAACAGGTTCTCAAAATCACATAGAGAACCGTTATTTAATCCAAATAAAGAATTATTATCAATGGATAAAAAGGATTGGGAGGAAATTACAGAGGATGTATTTAAAAAAATATTTAAAGATTCTGCAGTAAAACGCACCAAATTTTTGGGCTTAAAAAGAAATATCAAATTTGTAAAAGAGTAGTAGTTTCCATAGTGAGATTCTTATCTTTGTTAATTGTATCTAAATATTTAAAAAATGAGTAAGCAAAGTAAAAGGAGAGAGGCGTTGATATACCATGCAAAGCCAACTCCCGGGAAAATTAAAGTGGTGCCAACCAAAAAATACGCAACGCAAAGAGATTTATCATTAGCTTATTCACCTGGCGTTGCGGAGCCTTGTCTGGAAATAGAAAAGGATGTGAATAATGTTTATAAATATACGGCTAAAGGAAATCTGGTAGCTGTTATTTCCAATGGTACGGCCGTTTTAGGATTAGGTAATATTGGTCCGGAAGCTTCTAAGCCGGTCATGGAAGGTAAAGGTTTGTTGTTTAAAATTTTTGCAGATATTGATGTATTTGATATTGAAGTGGGAACCGAGAATGTTGAAGAATTTATTCAAACGGTTAAAAATATAGCCCCAACTTTTGGAGGAATTAATTTAGAAGACATAAAAGCGCCTGAAGCTTTCGAAATTGAAAGACGATTAAAGGAAGAACTTGATATCCCTTTAATGCACGACGACCAGCACGGAACGGCTATTATATCAGCAGCTGCATTGCTAAATGCTTTGGAGCTTACAAAAAAGAAAATAGGAAAAGTAAAAATAGTTATTAATGGGGCTGGTGCTGCAGCAATTTCATGTACCAGATTATACCAAGCTTTTGGGGCGAAACGTGAAAATATTGTAATGCTGGATAGTAAAGGTGTTATTAGAAATGATCGTGAGAATTTAACTTCTGAAAAAGCAGAATTTTCTACAAGTAGAAATATAAACACCCTAGAAGAAGCAATGAATGATGCTGATGTGTTTATTGGTTTATCAAAAGCAGATGTTGTAGAGCCAAAAATGCTATTGGCAATGGCTAAAAACCCCATCGTGTTTGCCATGGCAAATCCAAACCCTGAAATAGATTATAATAAAGCCATTGCAACTCGTAAGGACATTATAATGGCCACAGGAAGAAGTGATCATCCTAACCAAGTAAATAATGTTCTAGGTTTTCCATATATATTTAGAGGTGCTTTAGATGTAAGAGCTACAAAAATTAACGAAGCTATGAAAATGGCAGCTGTTATGGCTTTAGCCAAATTGGCTAAAGAATCTGTTCCTGAACAGGTTAATATAGCCTATGGAGAAACAAAATTAACTTTTGGTAAAGACTATATAATTCCAAAACCTTTTGATCCGCGTTTAATTTCTGAAGTTCCACCTGCAGTTGCTAAAGCAGCTATGGAGAGTGGTGTGGCAAAAGAATCAATATCAGATTGGGATAAATATAAAGAGTCGCTGCTTGAACGAATGGGTTCAGACAATAAAATTGTTAGACTTTTAGCTAATAGAGCGAAGTTAAACCCAAAACGTGTAGTGTTTGCAGAAGGTGACCAGCTTTCAGTACTTAAAGCAGCACAAATAGTTCATGATGAAGGCATTGCAATTCCGATTCTGTTAGGTCGTAAAGAAACCATAAAACGACTTATGACAGAAATTGAATTTGATTCAGCTGATGTCACTATCATTGATCCGAAATCGGAAAAAGAAGATAATCGTAAAAATCAAT
Source organism: Flavobacteriales bacterium (assembly GCA_024641135.1). Taxonomy (GTDB): domain Bacteria; phylum Bacteroidota; class Bacteroidia; order Flavobacteriales; family Flavobacteriaceae; genus Yeosuana. Next base: position 13,854 of record JAHEDS010000065.1, on the reverse strand, counting down.
ATGCCAAAGTATATTGGGAACAACGAAAACGAAGGGGAGTCACTTATTATTCAGCACAAAGGTTAATGCGTGAACGAAATTATTTCGCTGCAATGATGGTGAATGAAGGGGATGCAGATGCTTTAATTTCGGGATATTCAAGAAACTATCCATCTGTAGTGAAACCTATGATGGAACTTATTGGATTGGCGCCTGGGGCAACAAGAGTAGCTACCACTAATATTATGATGACTAAACGAGGCCCTTTGTTTTTAAGTGACACCTCAATAAATATAGATCCTTCAGCCAAAGATTTGGCAAAAATTGCTCAAATGACTTCTAAAGTTATTAGGATGTTTGGAATGGAACCTGTTATGGCTATGATTTCATATTCAAATTTCGGGTCTTCAAACAACGAGAGAGCTTCAAAAGTTCGCGATGCTGTTGCCTTTTTACATCGACATTATTCAGACTTACTTGTAGACGGAGAACTACAGACAGATTTTGCTTTAAATGATGAGATGCTTAGGGAACGTTTTCCATTTTCAAAACTTGTTGGCAAAAAAGTGAATGCTTTGGTTTTTCCTAATCTGGATTCGGCAAACATTACCTATAAACTTTTAAAAGAATTAAATGAAGCTGAATCGATTGGGCCAATCATGATGGGTATGCGTAAACCAGTGCATATTCTTCAGTTAGGAGCAAGTGTAGATGAAATTGTAAATATGACGTCTGTTGCAGTGGTTGATGCCCAGAATAAAGAAAAGTGGGAACAAGAAAAGGTGAAAGCTTAGTAAGTTGAATTGCCAATTATTTTATTACATTTGAAAGGCAAACTAATATTTTTTAATGATAACACATATTCAAGGAAAACTGATTGAAAAAAATCCAACAAATGTGGTTATTGATTGCAATGGCGTAGGTTATTTTTTAAATATTTCTTTGCATACATTTTCGCAAATTCCAGATAAGGAACATTTAAAATTATACACTCATTTACAAGTTAAAGAAGACTCTCATACACTTTTTGGGTTTTCTTCATTGGCCGAACGTGAAATTTTTAAACTTTTAATTTCGGTAAGCGGAATAGGCTCTAGTACAGCAAGAACTATGCTATCTTCTTTAACACCAAAACAAGTTAGAGAAGGGATTGCTATTGGAGATGTAGGTTTAATACAGTCAATAAAGGGAATTGGAGCAAAAACGGCACAGCGAGTTATTATTGAATTAAAAGATAAAGTTTTAAAAATTTACGATATTGATGAAGTTTCTGTTTCGAAAGGCAATACCAACAAAGATGAGGCGTTATCTGCCTTAGAAGTACTTGGTTTTGTAAAAAAACAAGCAGAACGTGTTGTTGATAAAATTATAATGTCACAGCCAGATGCTACTGTTGAATCTATAATTAAGCAAGCTTTAAAAAATTTATAATTGATTTTGAGTACCAACAAACAAACATTTTATAAGCTAATTAAAAGGCAAGTTTTCTTATTTTTTGTTATTGTATTTTCTTTAAATGTTTGGTCTCAAGAACCAGCTCAAGATTCTACAGCAACGGGGTTTCAATTAGGTAATATTAAAATACCCAATCCTAATAGTATAGAATCTAAATATACTTATGACCCAATAACAGACAGATATATTTACACAGAAAAAATTGGAAAATTTAATATTAATTATCCTATAATATTAACCCCAAAAGAGTATCAGGATTTAATTGATAAAGAGAATTTAAGGTCATATTATAAACAAAAAATTGATGCCTTTGATGGGAAAAAGGCAGGTGCTGAAGAGGAACAAAAAAATCTATTACCTGGATTTTATGTAAAATCAGATCTTTTTGAAACTATTTTTGGTGGGAACAATATTGATGTCATTCCACAAGGTTCTGTTGAAATGGATTTGGGAGTGCTCTTTTCAAAACAGGATAATCCTTCCTTTTCGCCTAGAAACAGAAGTAACTTTACATTTGATTTTGATCAGCGTATTAGTTTAAGTTTAATGGGAAAGGTTGGAACTCGACTTCAGGTAACAGCAAACTACGATACACAGTCCACTTTCGATTTTCAAAACTTAATAAAATTAGAATATACGCCAACCGAAGATGATATTATTCAAAAAATAGAGGTTGGTAATGTTAGTATGCCACTAAACAGTTCTTTAATAACTGGAGCGCAAAGTTTATTTGGAGTTAAGACGCAATTACAATTTGGAAAAACAACAGTAACTGGAGTTTTTTCCGAACAAAAATCACAATCAAGCTCGGTAATTGCTCAAGGTGGTGGAACCTTGCAGGAATTTGAATTGTTCATAAGAGATTATGACGAAAACAGGCACTTTTTTTTAGCACAATATTTTAGAGATACCTATGATAAGGCGTTAGCAACTTATCCGTTTATAAATAATGGTGGATTACAAATTACAAGATTGGAAGTTTGGGTTACCAATAGAAGTAACAGAACCGAAAATATTAGAAATGTCGTTGCTTTTCAAGATTTAGGTGAGTCCGATGTTATTGGGTTACAAACGCCACCGCCAGGATTTGTTAATGTTGGTTTAGGGGCTTACCCAGATAATGGCAACAACGATTTTGATCCAACTAATATTGGAGGAGGGGGTTCTCAACTTACAAATGCTATTAGAGATGTCGCTACAGTTCAGTCTGGAATTTTAGTGCCAAATACTAAAGAAGGATTTGATTATGCAAAACTGGAAAATGCTAGAAAATTAACGGAAGGACAAGAATTTATCCTTAATACGCAACTAGGTTATATTTCTCTTAATCAGCGTTTAAATAACGACGAAGTTTTGGCCGTGGCTTTTCAATTTACAATTGGAGGAAAAGTATTTCAAGTTGGTGAATTTGCAAATGATGGAGTAGACGCCACTAATGTCACCACAAATGGATCTGGACAAGTAACCTCTGTTGTAAATAGTAATCTTGTATTAAAACTTTTAAAAAGTAGTATTACAAGTGTAGCTCAACCAGTTTGGAATTTAATGATGAAAAACATTTATGACACGGGAGCTTACCAATTAAGTCAGGACGATTTTAAACTCAATATTTTTTATAACGAAGCATCGCCGTTAAATTATATTTCACCTGTAGCTGGAACGCCTTTTCCAACCCCGGGACCAAATGAAGATCCTTTACAAGAAACACCTTTGTTGCGTGTATTTAATTTAGATAAATTAAATTTTAATAATGACCCTCAAGTCAATGGTGATGGTTTTTTTGATTTTGTGCCTGGGATTACGGTCATTCCTCAAAATGGTAAAATTATATTTACAAATGTAGAGCCGTTTGGTAAATATTTATTCAACAAACTTTCATTAAATGTTAGTGAAGATTATGACATAACAACAAGTTATAACCCGAACCAAACAAAGTATGTTTATGACATACTTTATAAAAGTACCAAGACAGCCGCTTTAGAAGAAATTGAAAAAAATAAATTTAAATTAAAAGGACGCTACAAATCTGAAAGTGGAAGTGGTATTCCAATTGGCGCTTTCAATGTGCCTAGAGGTTCAGTAAAAGTAACAGCTGGTGGAAGAGTTTTAATTGAAGGAATTGATTATACCGTTGATTATCAGTTGGGTCGAGTTCAAATTTTAGATGAAGCACTAAAAGCTTCCAATACACCTATACAGGTTACAACCGAAAATAATGCTGTTTTTGGTCAGCAAACAAGGCGATTCACAGGCTTCAACGTCGAGCATAAGTTTAATGATAATTTTGTATTGGGCGCTACATTACTAAACTTAAATGAACGACCAATAACCCAAAAAGCTAATTACGGCACAGAGCCAATCAACAATACTATTTTTGGAGTTAATGGTAATTATGCCACGAAAGTACCGTTCCTAACCCGTTTAGTTAATAAGTTGCCTAATATTGATACAGATGTAGAATCAAACCTGTCCTTAAGAGGGGAATTTGCATATTTAGCTCCCGGAGCTCCAAAAGGAACTAATTTTGATGGGCAAACCACTTCTTATATTGATGATTTTGAAGGGTCTCAAAATGCTATTGATTTAAAATCACAGCAATCTTGGTTTTTATCAAGTAGACCGATAGGACTTGGAGTAGCAGGAAATCCGAACGAAGATGATAATGGTGTTCAAAATGGATACCAAAGGGCACAACTTAACTGGTACATGATTGATCCAATTTTTTATAGTAGTCAAAGGCCCAACGGTATTACAGATGACGATATGTCAAATCTTTACACAAGTAGAGTTTTTATAAATGAACTTTTTCCTGAACGCGATTTAGTTCAAGGTCAAAATGCGGTTATTAATACTTTAGATTTAGCCTATTATCCTGCAGAAAGAGGACCTTATAATTTCGAAGCATCTGCCGCTGACGGTGTAATTGATAATCCAATACAAAGCTGGGCGGGTATTACACGTCAGTTGACATCAACAGATTTAGAGCAGGCTAATGTGGAATACATTGAGTTCTGGTTACAAGATCCATTTCAAGATAATCCTTCAAATCCTGGAGGAAAACTAATTTTTAACCTTGGTAATATCTCAGAAGATATTATAAAAGATGGAAGAAAATTATATGAAAATGGATTACCTAAAGATGGAGATAAATCCTTGTTGCCGGTTACTGCCTGGGGCACTGTGGTACCTCAAAATCAATCATTAATTTATGCTTTTGATACAACAGGGCAAGAACGAATTAATCAAGATGTTGGCTATGACGGATATAACGATAGTGAAGAAATTGCAGTTTTCGGAGCTGGCTTTGGTGAAGACCCTGCCAAAGATAATTATACGTATTTCCTAAATACCGAAGGAAATATTTTTGACCGTTATAAAAAGTACAATGGTGTAGAAGGAAATACGCCAGATACATTTTCAAATACCGATAGAGGAGCTAATACTCAGCCCGATGTGGAAGATATCAATCGTGATAATACCATGAACACTATTGATAGCTATTTTGAATATGAGCTGGAAATTAACAGACAAAATTTACCGGAAACTCAAGCTGAATTCGATAATTTATCACCATCAAACCCATTAAAAGATTTTATCACAGATTTAAAAATTAGACCAAGAGCATTGCCTAATGGTGATAATGTGGATGTGAGATGGTATCAAATTAGAGTCCCTGTTCAAGGAAGCCATGTCACTGCTGTTGGCGGAATTACAGATTTAAGATCTATACGATTTTCAAGAATTTATTTAAAGGAATTTACTCAAAACACTGTCTTACGTTTTGGGACTATTGATTTGGTAAGAAGTGATTGGAGACGATTTACCCAACCATTGGATAAAAATGATCCAACACCAGACGATCCCCAAACTGATTTTAGGGTTGGAATTATTGGAACTTTAGAAAATGAAGGTAGTTATCAAAGCCCTCCAGGTGTTGAACCGGAAGAATTATTTAATAATAACACGGTAGTTAGACAGAATGAGCAGTCCTTGGTTTTAGATGTATGTAATTTAGAAACTAATGATGGCCGCGGAGTTTACAAGAACATCAATGTTGATATGCGGCAGTATAAGCGTTTACGTATGTTTATTCACGCAGAAGAAGTTGATTCTGGTAGTTTAGCAAATAATGATTTGGTTGGTTTTATAAGAATGGGTAATGACCTTACAGAAAATTATTATCAAATAGAATTACCATTGCAGGTTTCAACAGGTATCTCTCGGGAAGAGCTTTGGCCTGAGGAAAATAGAATAGATATACCACTTGAAGTATTGGCTCAAATTAAAGCTATTGGAATTTCAGATGGAAGCTTAACCAATCCTGATGCCACTTTTTATGATGTAATAAACGGAGAACCAATTCCGATTACTGGCGACCAGTATTCCAATTATGTGACTGGACAGCACAGAATAGCAATTAAAGGAAACCCGAATTTTGGAGACATTAGAACCTTAATGGTAGGATTAAAAAATGGGTCCAACAGAAATGACGTTTGTGGTAGTACGTGGTTTAATGAGCTAAGGATGTCAGACATGGATAATGAAGGTGGATGGGCTACTGTAGTAAGTATGGATACCAACTTCGCTGATTTTATGAATATAAGCGCTACAGGAAGACAAAGTACTTCAGGTTTTGGGTCATTAGAACAAGGTCCAAGTCAGCGTAGCCTTGAAGACGTGAAGCAATATGATGTGGTTACAAATGTTAATGTTGGACAATTGCTACCCAAAGAATGGGGGATACAAATACCGTTTAATTATGGTCAAGGTGAAGAATTAATCACTCCTAAATACGACGAATATTACAAAGATCTTACTTTAGATTCTAGATTAGAAGCGGCAAATTCGAATGCAGAAAAAGAGCAAATTAAAGAGCAATCTGAAGATTACACAAAAAGACAAAGTGTTAATTTTATTGGAGTAAGAAAAAATAGAACTACTGAAAAAACGCCAAGATTTTATGACGTTGAAAACCTTACGCTTAATTATTCATATAATAAAGTAGAACATAGAGATTTTGAAATTGAAAATTCAGTAAATAAAAATGTTAGAGCTGGAGCGAACTATGCCTTTAATTTTAATCCAGTTAGCATTGAACCTTTTAAGAAGAATGATTCCCTGTTTACTGGAAAATATTGGAAGATATTAAAAGACTTTAACTTCAATTTACTACCCTCAAGTTTTACTGTAAATTCAGATATTAACAGACAATTTAATAGTCAAAGATTCAGGGAAGTGGAATTAGGTGGTAACAATATTGCCATTGAAGAATTATTTAGAAGGAATTATACTTTTGATTTTCAGTACACTATTAATTTTAATTTAACTAAAGCACTTCAATTAAACTTTTCTGCTTCTAATAATAACATAGTAAGAAATTATTTTAAAGACGGAATAATAAATGGTGAGCAAGACCCGACTCTGGATGTGTGGGACGGATTTTTTGATTTTGGAGACCCAAACAGACATTTTCAACAATTAGGTATTACTTATGAATTGCCATTATATAAAATTCCAACGCTTAGTTTTATTTCAGCTACGTATCAATATAGTGGAGATTTTCAATGGCAAAAGGGGTCGGATCTATATGGTAATTTGGAATTAGATGGGCAAACCTATGATTTAGGGAATACTATTCAAAATGCAAACACGCATAATATTAATACAACTTTAGATATGAATAAGTTGTATAAATATGTGGGATTAACAAAAAAGCCGACAACAACGGTACGTGCAAGAAGTACAGGAGCACCTCCAGGGCCTAATCAAAATAACCAAGCTCCAGCCAAAAGCAGGAATAAAGGTTCGGCAAAACTTATAAACGCAGGGATTGATATAATAACCATGGTGAAAAGAATTCAGTTTAATTATTCTGAAAATAACGGAACATTTTTACCAGGATATTTACAAACACCAGGATTTATTGGAACAACTAAACCTACCTTAGGGTATACCTTTGGTAGTCAAAGTGATATTCGATACCTGGCTGCAAGAAACGGTTGGTTAACGGTGTTTCCAGAATTTAATCAACAATACACAGAAACCAATAGTAAGCAACTGGATCTTTCTGCAAGTCTGGAACCTGTAAATGATTTTAAAATTGATATTATTGGTAACAGAACTTATTACGAAAATTACACAGAAAACTATAGAATAAATAACATTGGCGGAGAATATGAGTACGAATCATTAACTCCTAATACTTTTGGAAACTTTAATATTTCTACGGTATTAATAAAAACAGCTTTTAGTAGCAGTAACGAAACAATATCTGCGGCATTTAACGAATTTAGGGCCAACAGAATTATAGTTGCTGAGAGATTGGCTTTAGAAAAAGGGGTTGATTTAAATAACCCCGATAATATAGGAGAAGATGGTTTCCCGTTAGGCTTTGGTAAAAATAATCAAGCAGTATTAATCCCATCGTTTTTATCTGCATATACAGGGAGTGACGCAAATGGTGTTAATCTTGCTGCTTTCAGAGACGTTCCAATCCCCAACTGGGATATTAAATATACTGGGTTCATGAAATTTGCTTGGTTCAAAAAGAATTTCAAAAGATTTTCATTAACACACGGATACAGATCTAATTATACTATCAACCAATTTAGGTCGAACTTAGATTATAATGATATAGATTATAGCTTAGATTATGTAAACCAGCCAAATGATGTTTTGGATCAATCAGGGAATTATAAAAATCAAACCTTATATAGCAATATTAACTTAACAGAAATGTTTAGTCCATTAATCAGAGTTGATTTTGAAATGAAAAATTCTGTAAAAATTCTTGCTGAAATTAAACGGGATCGTTTGTTATCTTTAAGTTTCGATAATAATTTAATGACAGAAATTCAAGGGAAAGAATATGTATTAGGACTTGGTTATCGTATAAAAGATGTTAGGATAAAATCAAATTTGGCTGGACCAAATAAACGTATTGTGAGCGATTTAAATATGAAAGCAGATATTTCTGTAAGAGATAATAAAACAATCATCAGATATTTAGATTTAGAAAATAACCAGGTTACCTCTGGCCAAACGATTTGGGGATTAAAATATTCTGCTGATTATGCCTTTAGTAAAAACCTAACAGGGATTTTTTATTTTGATTATTCGTTTTCAAAATATGCAATTTCAACAGCGTTTCCTCAGACCACAATTAGGTCTGGATTTACTATCAGATATAATTTCGGGAATTAACAAATAAGTGTTTGAATTTATCATTTGAATAAATACATTTGCCTAAACTAATTAAAAAAATAAAATGAACATTCCATCAAATTTAAAATACACCAAAGATCACGAATGGGTTAGTATTGACGGTGAAATTGCTACTATAGGTATTACAGATTTTGCTCAAGGTGAGCTAGGTGATATTGTATATGTTGAGGTTGAAACTGTCGATGAAACATTAGACGTTGAAGAAATATTTGGTACAGTAGAAGCTGTAAAAACTGTTTCGGATTTATTTTTACCAATGTCTGGTGAAATAATTGAATTCAATGAAGCATTAGAAGATCAACCAGAAACGGTAAATAAAGACCCTTATGGCGATGGTTGGATGATTAAATTGAAATGTTCTGATCTTTCACAAGCTGATAATCTTTTGTCTGCTGAAGATTATAAAACACTGGTTGGTGCTTAAAACCTATTTCTATCTTATTACCCTTTTATATTCAATTACACTTACTGTTGTTTGCTTAGTTGATTTAAATGGTGTAATAAAAGTTGAAATTTCGTTTGGCGATAAAATTTTTCATTCTTTAGCCTACGTTGTTTTAACAGTATTGTGGTATTATACTTTTTATTATAACTTTAAGTTTGATAAAAAAAGAGCATTAATCTATGCCGTAATTGTATCAATCATTTTTGGTATAATTATTGAGGTATTACAAGGAACGGTTACAACTTATAGGTCAACAGATATTATCGACGTGTTTGCAAATAGCCTTGGCGCTATTTTTGCAGCAGTTGTAATAGGTCTAAAAAACAAATACATATTAAAATAATATAAAGGTTTGTTTTTTTGATAAATAAATAGTTATTTTAGCAATCTACAAAAACAATTAAATATGGAACTTAAGAAAAATCCTAAAGCAAATGTTGGACGTAATAGTTCACTTTATTTCGCAATCGGTTTAGCTTTAATGTTGTTTCTTACAAATTATGCTATCAATTATAAGACTTATGACAAGTCAGCAATAGATATTGGTCAAGTAAATATGGATGCTTTAGATGATGAAGAAATTCCAATTACTGAGCAATTGCAAGTACCACCACCACCACCACCACCACCGGCGGCTCCAGAACAAATTTCAGTTGTTGAAGATGAGGAGGAAGTTGTAGAAACTGTTATAGAATCTACGGAATCTAATCAGGACACGGAAATCGTGAAGGTTGAGGAAATCGCAGTTGATGATGTTGAGGAAGATATTGAAGTTCCTTTTGCTGTAATTGAAAATGTACCGGTATTTCCAGGTTGTGAATCTGGTAACAATGACGCCAAGAAGCAATGTATGTCTGAAAAGATCGCAGCATTTGTAAATAAAAAGTTTAATACAGAGTTGGCAAGCGAATTAGGTTTGTCTGGAAGACAACGTATTAATGTAATTTTTAAAATAGACAAAACAGGAAATATTACTGGAATTCGTGCAAGAGCTCCACATCCAGGATTAGAAAAAGAGGCAGCTCGTGTTATTGGGTTATTGCCTCAAATGAAACCAGGAAAACAACGTGGTAAGCCAGTAACAGTTCCTTATTCTTTACCAATAGTGTTCCAAGTACAAGATTAATTATCTTCTCTTATAGTAGAAAGATAGTTTATAAATATTAAATCCCGTTACAACAT
>JAHEDS010000065.1:0-3469 GCA_024641135.1 Flavobacteriales bacterium | reverse complement strand
TATTAATCAAATATAATTTTAGAAAGATAAAACCATTAATTAAAAATGATAACGGTTTTTTTCATGAGTGTATAATCAAAATATAGTATCTTTCTGCTTTAAATTAAATTTCAAAATAGTTCATGAAGAGACTACTTGTACTCCTTCTTTTTTTAGTTCAATGCAACGTGTTTTCACAGGAAAATTCTTTTTTTGAAAGACCACCACTTTTCTCAAATTGTGAAAATGAAGCTTTGGAATTGCAACAAAAATGCTTTGATGAGACCGTATTTCATTTAATTTTTGAAAACTTTAAAGTTCCTGAAAGGATATCCTTCAATAATTATAAAGGAGAAGTGATTGTTTTGTTTGAAGTAGATACTATCGGTAAATTTAAAGTGATTTATATCGATGCCATGTATGAGGAGTTAAAAACAGAATCAAAACGTGTTTTTTCTGAATTCCCCAAAATTAAACCTGGTACATACAATGGAAAACCAACATACAACCAATACTCAATTCAAATTAATATTCCATTAGTAAATCAGGTCGTTAAAACCATTGATTTAAAAAAGATAGATGAAATATCTCAAATGGAACTTGAAGTAAAATCTGAAATAGCTAATATTAATAGCAGTTTGCTCACCTTTGAAGACCAAACCTATGCAAGTCAGTTAAATATTCCATTTACTCATTTTGATTATTCAAAGTTTGATAGAAACATGAATTTAGTCGGAGCTAACAGTCATACTGCTTCAAAACCTTTTTTGTATGAAGATGTTTCGGCGTATTATGACTTTAAAGCAGAAAATAAAAAATTAGAAAAACCAGCAAGTAGCTGGGTTGGCAAAAAACTTTGGAATGAGCATTTGGTGCAATTACAAGGAAAGGATTATTGGTTTACAATTGACCCAATTATGGATCTAGAGGTAGGAAAGGATTTCGATGCAGATTTTAATTCTACTTATAACAATACCAGAGGACTTTTATTTAAAGGTGGTTTGGGTAAGAAGTTTAATTTTTATACCACTGTTTTTGAAAGTCAAGGGCGTTTTGCTCAATATATCAATGAGTATTCTGAAAGTATAAAGTCTTATCCAGATCCCTCTATAATTCCTGGAAGGGGTATTGGAAAACGTTTTAAAACAGATTCGTATGACTATCCAGTTGCAGAAGCTTACCTGTCATATACCCCGGCAAAATTTATTAATATTCAATTTGGCCATGGTAAAAACTTTATTGGTGATGGTTACAGATCCTTGCTACTAAGTGATGTTGCAAGTCCGCATACTTTTTTAAAACTAAATACTAAGTTTTGGAAAATAAAATACACGAATACATGGATGTGGTTAAAAGATGTGAGGCCAGAGGTAATGGAAGACAAAGCCTTTTTAACAAAATACATGGCAAATCATTATTTAAGCTGGAATGTCTCAAAAAAACTTAATATTGGTTTATTTGAATCGGTGTTATGGAACAATACAAATGGAAGAGGTTTTGATATTAATTATTTAAATCCAATTATTTTTTTCAGAGCTATAGAATTTGAAGCTGGTCAGGGATCAGGAAATGCTATTTTAGGAGCCTCAGGGAAGTATAAAATAAATGACAATATTAATATTTATAGTCAATTTATTCTAGATGAATTCTCATTAAATGATGTAAAGGGAGGAGAAAGAAGCTATAAGAATAAGTTCGGATATCAGTTAGGGGTAAAATATTACAATGCTTTTAAAGTAGACAATTTATTGATGCAATTTGAATATAACAGAGTACGACCATATACGTATTCTCATAATACTATTGTTTTAAATTATGGGCATTTTAATCAATCTATGGCGCATCTTTGGGGGTCAAATTTTAGTGAAGCAATCATAATTGGGAGATATCATTACAATCGCTGGTTTGCTGATGCTAAGCTTATTTTTGGAATGAAGGGATTTGATTATAATAATGGTGCAGATAATTTTAGTTACGGGGGTGATATTTACAGAAATTATAATGACCGACCCTTTGATACTGGAGTTGAATTAGGCCAAGGTATAAAGACCAATACTTTTTATGCAAATCTTCAAACAGGCTATCTAATTAACCCATCTTCAAACTTAAAAATATTTGCAGATATAACATTTAGAAATTTTAATCCGGAGATTGAAACAGCTTCTATAAATCAATCAAATACAGTTTGGTTTAATATTGGTTTAAGAACCGATTTGTTTAATTGGTATTTTGATTTTTAATGAATTACTGTTGAAGACTTTTATAAAAAGTCCTTCTTATTCTTTCGCTATTTATAAAAGCCCAGCTATATCCTAAATCATCATAGGTTTTCGTAATATTTGTGTTAGAGGCAACATCGTCTTCACTTTTACCAGATTCTATTTCGGTAATTACTTTAGCTTTTAAATCTTCCATCATACTTAAGAAGTCTTGATATTGTTTTTTGTTGGATAATTTGCCGTGACCAGGTATTATTTTAGTATGATCATCAATTAAAATGAGTGTTCTTTTTACTGCATTAATATACCCATTAATACTTCCGCCTGAATCCAGATCAATATAAGGATAAAGCCCACTAAAAAAAGTGTCTCCAGTGTGAAGTACATTACTTTGCACGAAGTATAATAAGGCATCTCCATCGGTATGTGCATTTTCAACATGAAAAATAACTACATCTTCACCATTTATATGAAGTTGTAATTTGTCATTAAATGTAAGAACAGGTAAAGCTAATTTTGGCGTTGCAGGAACCGATTCATTCAAACGTTTATATACATTATCATGCGCAATGATTTTGGCTCCTTGTTTTGCAATAGGTTCATTACCTCCTGTATGATCGCCATGATAATGAGTATTGGCTAAAAACTGAATAGGTTTATCACTTAAGGTTTTAATAGCTTCCAAAATTTTTGGCGTTAATCTGGCGAATTGATCATCAATCATAAAAACACCGTCTTCACCAACACAAACTCCAATATTTCCGCCTTGACCGGTAAGCATGTAAACATTATCAGATAACTTCTCTGTTTTAATAACTACTTCTTGATTCTCTTGGGCACTTACTGAAAAGGCTAGGCACAATATAAAAATAGTAAAAAGGGATTTAAAGATTTTCATATTTAAAGGGTGTAAAAAGGTTAGGTTTTAAAAATACAAAAACTTTTTTGGTGATGAATTACAGGCAATTAAATTTAGCAAAAAATAATATTGATAAAATTCATTATTAAAGTATCTTTGCACTCTCAAATACAAGCTATCAAGTAATTAACACATTGACGAATAAGAATCCATTAAAAGCGACATCTGTAATATCAGATTTTAAAGAAATTACTAAAATGCGGTTAGCATTGAGTGTCGTTTTTTCTTCACTTGCCGGATATTTATTAGGGGTCGATACCATTGATTTAAAAACCTTGGTATTATTGGCCTTTGGAGGGTACTTTATGGTTGGAGCTTCTAATGCCTTTAATCAAATTATCGAAAAGGATTT
>JAHEDS010000140.1 GCA_024641135.1 Flavobacteriales bacterium | reverse complement strand
GCACGCGGCATGGCTGGATCAGGCTCTCGCCCATTGTCCAATATTCCTCACTGCTGCCTCCCGTAGGAGTCTGGTCCGTGTCTCAGTACCAGTGTGGGGGATCCCCCTCTCAGGGCCCCTATCTATCGTTGCCATGGTATGCCGTTACCACACCATCTAGCTAATAGAACGCATACTCATCTTCTGCCGTAACCTTTAATATATAAACCATGCGATTCATATATACTATGCGGTATTAATCCAAATTTCTCTGGGCTATCCCGTAGCAAAAGGTAGATTGTATACGCGTTACGCACCCGTGCGCCGGTCGTCAGCGGAGCAAGCTCCCTGTTACCCCTCGACTTGCATGTGTTAGGCCTGCCGCTAGCGTTCATCCTGAGCCAGGATCAAACTCTTCATCGTTAAATTTTAAGTCTTACGACTGTATTATTAACAACTAATAGGAATTTAATAGTACTCAAAATGGTTTATTCTCTTTGTTTGATTTTCGTCGTTTCCAACTCAATCTTACGCTGTCAATTCAATATGTTAATGAACTTCTTTTTCTCTTTCCTTAAAGACTTTCCTCCTTAAGCGGGTGCAAATATAAAACCCTTTTTTTTATCCCACAATACTTTTTATATCTTTTTTTGAAAAAGTTTTTTTTAACCCTTTTTCTCAATCTATACAAATCATCTCTATGAACATCACCAAAACTACTACCCGTTTTAGCGGCTGCAAACATACAACCCTTTTTATTCTTTTCGCAACCTTTTTATACCTTTTTTTTTAAAGTTTTTTTTTTGCTTTTTAAATCCCTATAAACCCGATATTTATAACCAATATTTTTTTTACTTTTAATCAAATCAAACCTGAAAATCCAAATATTTATCCTTATTACATACCTCAATCCCAATTCCTATTAATAAAAAAAAACCCGCTAATCACAAAAATGATAACTTGATGGGGGAAAAAAGATATGATTTTCAATCCATACCTTGTACAACAAGATAAAGCCCTTTTATATAAAATTATACCTATATATATATTGTATGTCTATTTTTATACTACTATCTTTGCCAACTGAATTTAATTTATTTTCATGATACATATTACATTGCCTGATGGAAGCATAAAGCAGTTTGAAAAAAATGCTACACCTATGGATGTGGCAAAAAGCATTAGTGAAGGTTTTGCAAGAAATGTTATTTCTGCAAGCTTTAATGGAACAACTATTGAAACAGTTACTCCGTTAACAACTAATGGCTCTTTAATTTTATATACCTGGAGCAATGACGAAGGCAAAAAAGCTTTTTGGCATTCGTCTGCACATGTTTTAGCTCAAGCTCTTGAAGAATTGTATCCAGGGATTAAGTTAACTATAGGTCCAGCGATTGAAAACGGCTTTTATTATGATGTTGATTTTGGTGACCACTCCGTTTCAGAAAAAGATTTTAAAACTATTGAGGATAAAATTATTGATATTTCTCGTGGGAAGCATGAATTTAAAATGAGAGCTGTTTCGAAAGAAGACGCTTTAACTCTATATAAAGACAATCCGTTTAAAACAGAACTCATTGAAAATTTAGAAGATGGCACTATTACATTTTGTGACCATTCTACATTTACTGATTTATGTCGTGGTGGACATATTCCAGATACAAGTATTATAAAAGCAGCTAAAATATTGTCTGTAGCGGGTGCTTACTGGAGAGGAAATGAGAAAAATCCACAACTTACAAGAGTATATGGTATATCTTTTCCTAAACAAAAAGACCTTACTGAATATTTAAACTTACTTGAAGAGGCTAAAAAACGTGATCATAGAAAATTAGGAAAAGAACTAGAACTTTTTACTTTTTCACAAAAAGTGGGACAAGGTTTACCATTATGGTTACCAAAAGGAGCTGCATTACGTGAACGTTTAGAAGATTTTTTAAAGAAGGCACAAAAAAAAGCCGGATATGAGATGGTAGTTACACCTCACATTGGACAAAAGGAGTTATATGTAACCTCTGGTCATTATGCCAAATATGGTGCTGACAGTTTTCAACCTATTCATACCCCAAAAGAAGACGAAGAGTTTTTATTAAAACCTATGAACTGTCCTCATCATTGCGAAATTTATAATAATTTTCAATGGTCTTATAAAGACTTACCAAAACGTTATGCCGAATTTGGAACTGTTTATAGATACGAGCAAAGTGGTGAATTACACGGATTAACACGTGTGAGAGGATTTACTCAAGATGACGCACATTTATTCTGTACTCCAGAACAACTTGATCAGGAGTTTAAAAATGTTATTGACTTGGTTTTATATGTTTTTGGTTCCTTAGGATTTGAAAATTTTACGGCTCAAGTATCTGTAAGAGATCCTGAAAATCCAGATAAGTATATTGGTAAAGTTGAAAATTGGGAAAAAGCAGAACAAGCCATTATAAATGCTGCAAGAGACAAAGGGTTAGATTTTGTCATTGAAGAAGGCGAAGCCGCTTTTTATGGCCCAAAATTGGATTTTATGGTGAAAGATGCCCTTGGAAGACGTTGGCAACTAGGAACCATTCAAGTAGATTATAATCTCCCTGAGCGTTTTGACTTAACGTATAAAGGTAGTGATAATGAACTTCACCGACCAGTAATGATTCATAGAGCTCCATTTGGAAGTATTGAAAGATTTATAGCTATTTTATTAGAACATACAGCCGGTAATTTCCCTTTATGGCTCATGCCTAAGCAAGTTATTATATTGTCTATTAGTGAGAAATATGAAAAATACGCCGAAAAAGTTTTAAATTTGCTAGAAAATAACGAAATTCGCGCCCTCGTTGATAATAGAAATGAAACGATAGGTAAAAAAATTAGGGAAGCCGAAATGCAAAAGTACCCTTTCATGATTATTGTTGGTGAGAATGAAGAAAGTGAAAGTAAAATATCGGTAAGACAACATGGTGGGGAGGATTTAGGATTAATTTCTATTGAAAACTTTGCTGAAATAATAAAAACAGAAATAAGTAAAACGTTAAAATCGTTCTAAAAATATAAGTTTAATTTAAAAACATAAAGCCATAGCAATTAGAAGACGAAATGAACCCAAAAGGGTTTCTCAAGAGGATAAACATAAAATAAACTCTAAAATAACAGCTCCTAAAGTTCGTTTAGTAGGAGAAAATGTCGAGATAGGTATTTATTCTACCAGAGATGCTATAAAAATAGCAGATGAACAAGGTTTTGATCTTGTGGAAATTTCACCAAATGCCGATCCTCCTGTTTGTAAGGTTATGGATTACAAAAAGTTTCTTTATGAACAAAAGAAACGTGATAAGGCAATTAAAGCGAAGGCTACAAAAGTAATTATAAAAGAAATTCGTTTCGGTCCTCAGACAGATGACCACGATTACGAGTTTAAAAAGAAACATGCTGAAAAATTCTTGAAAGAAGGCGCAAAGCTAAAAGCTTTTGTATTTTTTAAAGGACGATCAATCATATTTAAGGAGCAGGGTCAGATTTTATTATTAAAACTTGCTCAAGATTTAGAAGAGTATGGAAAGGTTGAACAAATGCCAAAATTAGAAGGTAAACGTATGACCATGTTCATTGCACCAAAAAAATAAACATCCTGATATTTCAGGATTAACAATAATTAAGCGAAATAATTAAACCTAGGAGAAGAAGATGCCTAAAATGAAAACAAAATCTAGTGCCAAAAAACGATTTAAGTTAACTGGTACTGGTAAGATTAAAAGAAAGCACGCTTTTAAGAGTCATATCTTAACAAAGAAATCTAAAAAGCGTAAGCTAGCGTTAACTCACAGTGCTATTGTAGACAAAAGTGATGTTAATAGTATTAAAGAACAATTACGTTTAAAGTAATAAGTTCTGGTTAAAATAAATTAATAACCCTGGAGTTAGGCTAATTGAAGAGACTTAATAAAAGTACGCCTACTACAAAAAAAATTAAAAATTATGCCAAGATCAGTAAATTCTGTAGCAAAAAGAGCCAGAAGAAAAAAGGTTCTTAAACAAGCAAAAGGCTTTTTTGGACGTCGTAAAAACGTTTGGACAGTAGCTAAAAACGCGGTTGATAAAGCGATGTTATATTCGTATAGAGACCGTAGAAACAAAAAGAGAACATTCCGTGCATTATGGATTGCGCGTATTAACGCGGGAGCCAGACAATACGGATTGTCATATTCTCAATTTATGGGAAAATTAAAAGCTAATGATATTGAATTAAACCGTAAGGTTTTAGCAGATTTAGCTATGAATAACCCTGAGGCTTTTAAAGCCGTAATAGAGAAAGTAAAATAAGGCGTTTCGCCTATTGTTAAACATATTATATTCGCTTAATAAATCCGGTTC
>JAHEDS010000064.1 GCA_024641135.1 Flavobacteriales bacterium | reverse complement strand
TTAATAACAATTTCTGTAGCATCAACATATTGTACAACACCATCTCCTTCAGCATTAATCAACACACGTGAATCAGACGCTACTTGACGCTCTAATCCTGTTCCTACAATAGGAGCTTGTGGTAATAATAATGGAACTGCTTGACGCATCATGTTTGATCCCATCAAGGCACGGTTGGCATCATCATGCTCTAAGAAAGGAATTAAAGATGCAGATATTGAAGAAATTTGGTTTGGTGCAACATCTGTATAATGAATAGCTGTTGGCTCAATAACAGGGAAGTCACCTTCCATTCTTGCAATTACTTTCTCATGTAAAATTTTACCATTCTCATCAACCTTAACAGTTGCTTGAGCGATTAATTTTTCTTCTTCTTCTTCAGCACTTAAATAAATTGGTGCATTTTTTATATCAACAACACCATTTGTCACAGGACGATAAGGAGTTTCAATGAATCCCATTGAATTTACCTTAGCATAAACTGATAATGATGAAATCAAACCAATATTCGGACCTTCAGGAGTTTCAATTGGACATAAACGACCATAATGCGTATAATGAACGTCACGAACCTCGAATCCTGCTCTTTCTCTAGATAAACCTCCAGGTCCTAGAGCCGATAAACGGCGCTTGTGTGTAATTTCAGCAAGTGGATTGGTTTGATCCATAAACTGAGATAACTGGTTGGTTCCAAAAAATGAATTAATTACAGAAGACAATGTCTTTGCATTAATCAAATCTATAGGAGTAAAAACTTCGTTATCACGTACGTTCATACGCTCACGTATAGTACGAGCCATACGCGCTAAACCAACACCAAATTGTTGAGATAATTGCTCACCTACTGTACGTACACGACGGTTTGATAAGTGGTCAATATCATCAATCTCTGCTTTAGAGTTGATTAGCTCAATTAAATATTTTATGATAGTAATGATATCTTCTTTGGTAAGCACTTGCTTATCCATTCCAATATCAAGATTCAATTTTTTGTTCATTCTGTAACGACCAACTTCACCTAATGAATAACGTTGATCACTAAAGAATAATTTATCTATAATTCCACGTGCTGTTTCCTCATCTGGCGGCTCAGCATTACGTAATTGTCTATAAATATGTTCAACAGCCTCTTTTTCAGAGTTTGTTGGATCTTTTTGTAGAGTATTATGAATAATAGCATAATCACCTTGTTGTGCACTTTCTTTATGTAAAAGGATTGTATCAACATCAGCCTCTAAAATTTCTTCTACATTGTCTTTGTCAAGAACAGTATCACGGTCAAGAACAATTTCATTACGTTCAATAGATACCACTTCTCCTGTATCTTCGTCAACGAAATCCTCATGCCAAGTGTTAAGAACACGAGCAGCAAGTTTACGACCTAAAACTTTCTTTAAACCAGATTTTGATACTTTAACTTCTTCAGCAAGATCAAAAATCTCTAAAATATCTTTATCACGTTCAAAACCTATAGCTCTGAACAATGTTGTAACAGGTAACTTTTTCTTTCTATCAATGTAAGCATACATTACCTGATTAATATCTGTTGCAAATTCAATCCAAGAACCTTTAAATGGAATTACCCTAGCAGAATATAATTTTGTTCCGTTAGCATGGAAAGATTGTCCAAAGAACACTCCTGGTGAACGATGTAATTGCGATACAACTACACGTTCAGCACCATTAATAACAAAAGTACCACTAGGTGTCATATAAGGAATTGTACCTAAATATACATCTTGAACGATAGTTTCGAAATCCTCATGTTCAGGATCAGTACAATATAATTTTAACCTAGCCTTTAGCGGAACGCTATATGTTAGACCTCTTTCAATACACTCATCAATAGCATATCTTGGTGGGTCTACAAAGTAATCTAAAAATTCTAATACGAATTGATTACGTGAATCTGTAATAGGAAAGTTCTCCATAAAGGTATTATACAGACCTTCATCTCCTCTTTCTTCAGATTTTGTTTCTAATTGGAAAAAATCCTGGAAGGATTTAATCTGAATATCCAGAAAATCTGGGTATTCTGTTCTATTTACAATAGATGAGAAATTTAATCTTTCAGCTTGTGTTGATAACATCAATGGACGGAATTATGATTAAAAAAAAATTAAATAGCGTATGTAATGATTATATACGCAAAATGGTTTAGGTCTTGAAGTTAACCTTCAGACCTAAACCTTTGTATTGTCAGATTGTTAAGCTTACTTAAGCTCAACCTCAGCTCCAGCCTCTTCTAATGAAGCTTTTAATCCTTCTGCTTCATCTTTAGAAACAGCTTCTTTAACAGGACTTGGTGCATTATCAACTAATTCTTTAGCTTCTTTTAAGCCTAAACCAGTTAATTCTTTTACTAATTTTACTACAGCTAATTTAGAAGCACCAGCGGCTTTTAATATTACTGTAAATTCAGTTTGAGCTTCAGCAGCATCTTCACCACCAGCAGCAGCACCAGCAGCAACAGCAACAGCTGCAGCAGCAGGCTCAATGCCATACTCTTCTTTTAAAATAGTAGCTAACTCGTTTACTTCTTTTACTGTTAAGTTAACTAATTGTTCTGCGAAATTTTTTAAATCTGCCATTTTTCTATCGTTTTAATAAATTTTTAATTTTAATATAATTGTAATATAGTGCGTACTAATTATTGTTATCTCTATTTTTCAGATAACGTTTTTAAGATACCTGCCAGTTTTCCACCACTTGATTTAAGTGCTGAAACAACATTTTTAGCTGGAGATTGTAATAATCCAATAATCTCTCCAATCATCTCTTCTTTAGATTTGATATCTACTAAGGCATCTAATTGCTCATCACCAATATAAATTGCTTCTTCAATGAAAGCACCTTTTAATAAAGGTCTATCAGATTTCTTACGAAACGCTTTAATAATTTTGGCTGGAGCATTTCCAGTTTCAGAATACATTACAGAGGTATTACCTTTTAAAACTGATGGTAAGTCTCCAAATTCTTTGTCTGAAGCTTCCATTGCTTTTTCAAGTAATGTATTTTTAACTACTGCTAATTTTACGTTTGATTTAAAACAAATACGACGTAAATCTGAAGTGTTACCTGCGTTTAATCCTGAAATATCTGTTAAATAAATATTCGTATTATCGGCTAATTGTAAAGTTAACTCTTCAATTACTTGTGATTTTTCTTCTCTTGTCATAATAAAAGTTTTTAACTAATTAACCAACTTTAGGATCAACAGCAACACTAGGGCTCATCGTGCTAGAGATATAAATACTCTTCACGTAAGTTCCTTTAGCTGCAGTTGGCTTTAATTTAATTAATGTATGAATTAGTTCATTTGCATTTCCTGCAATTTTATCAGCACTAAATGATGCTTTTCCAATTGGTGCATGAACAATACCTGTCTTATCAACTCTAAAGTCAATTTTACCAGCTTTTACTTCAGTAACTGCTTTTGCAATGTCCATTGTTACCGTACCTGTTTTTGGGTTTGGCATTAAGCCTCTAGGACCTAATACACGTCCTAATGGACCTAATTTACCCATAACACTTGGCATGGTGATAATAACATCAACATCTGTCCAACCATTCTTGATTTTTTCAAGATAATCATCTAAACCTACATAATCAGCACCAGCTTCTTTTGCTTCTGCTTCCTTATCTGGAGTTACTAATGCTAAAACTTTCATGTCTTTACCAGTACCGTGAGGTAATGATACAACACCTCTTACCATCTGATTCGCTTTTCTAGGATCAACTCCTAACTTTACAGCGATATCTACAGAGGCATCAAATTTAGTAAACGTAATATCTTTTACTAATGCTGATGCTTCGTCAATAGAATAAAGTTTTCCTTTTTCTATTTTTGCTAAAGCTTCTTTTTGCTTTTTTGTTAATCTTGCCATTTTTTAATGTCTTTAATAGATTAATTTGGTGCGTTTCCGGTTACGGTTATTCCCATAGACCTTGCGGTACCAGCAATCATTCGCATAGCTGATTCAACAGTAAATGCATTTAAATCTACCATTTTGTCTTCTGCTATCGTTTTAATCTGATCCCATGAAACTTTAGCTACTTTTTTTCGGTTTGGTTCTCCTGAACCCTTCTTTAATTTGGCCGCTTCTAATAATTGTACTGCAGCTGGAGGAGTTTTGATTACAAAGTCAAATGACTTGTCTTTGTAAACTGTAATAACAACAGGTAATACTTTACCTGGTTTATCTTGTGTTCTAGCATTAAATTGCTTACAGAACTCCATGATGTTAACTCCAGCAGCACCTAAAGCGGGTCCAACCGGTGGCGACGGATTCGCAGCACCTCCCCGAACTTGTAACTTAACTACTTTACCAATTTCTTTTGCCATTTTTAATAATTTAATTTGATACGCTTCTTAAATTGAAGCTGAAGAGCGTATCGATATATATGTGTAACAATTATTATACTTTTTCTACTTGCATATAACTTAATTCCAACGGTGTTTTTCTTCCAAAGATTTTCACCATGACTTCAAGCTTACGCTTTTCTTCATTGATTTTCTCAATAGTTCCATCAAAACCATTAAAAGGTCCATCTATAACTTTTACTGTTTCACCCTTTGTAAATGGAATTGCAACATTAGCATCTGCATCTACGGCTAATTCATCCACTTTACCTAACATTCTGTTAACTTCAGACTGTCTTAATGGCACAGGATCGCCTCCTTTAGTTTCACCTAAAAACCCAATAACATTAGTTACCGATCTAATAATGTGAGGAACTTCTCCAGTCAAGTTGGCTTGAATCATAATATATCCAGGAAAGAAAACTTTTTCTTTATGAATTTTTTTTCCGTTTCTTATTTGAATAACTCTTTCAGTAGGAACTAAAACCTGATCAACATAATCTTGAAGACCTAAACGAGCAATTTCATTCTCAATATAAGTCTTAATTTTATTTTCTTGACCACTTACGGCTCTAACTACATACCATTTTTTACCACCTACTTCAGACATAGAATTTTATTTTACTGTTAATTTATTAATTGAAAGTAAAACGCTATCACTCTACTGAAAACAGTATCAACTCCCCAAATTGCCAAAGAAAAAACAATTGAAAATACAGCAACTAAAACAGTTAAACTTTGAGCCTCAGCCCATGGTGTCCAACTTACATTATTTTTAAGCTCCCCAAAAGATTCTTTGATATAATTTACAAATCCTGTCATTTATTTTTTCTTTATTTGAAACAGTTCAAAATCTAATCTATATGAATAAATTTTTTTATCTCATTTTTTATTTTTGAAATATTACGATTTCAAAAAACATAATTTTCCAAGCACGGGTTGAGAGACTCGAACTCCCGACACCTGGTTTTGGAGACCAGTGCTCTACCAACTGAGCTAAACCCGTAAATATAAGTCAAGGTATTCCGTTTTTACGAAATACCTTAGCTTATTATTTTACTAATTAATTAGTCTAAAATCTCAGTTACCTGACCAGCACCTACAGTTCTACCACCTTCACGGATAGCGAAACGTAAACCTAAGTTCATTGCAATTGGCTGAATTAACTCAACAGTAATAGTTAAGTTATCTCCTGGCATAACCATTTCAACACCAGATGGTAAAGAAATAGTACCAGTTACGTCAGTTGTACGAACGTAGAATTGTGGACGGTAGTTATTATGGAATGGAGTGTGACGTCCACCTTCTTCTTTTTTCAAGATATAAACCTCAGCTTTAAATTTAGCATGTGGAGTTACTGATCCTTTTTTACAAATAACCATACCTCTAGAGATTTGAGTTTTCTCAATACCTCTTAATAAGATACCCACGTTATCTCCAGCTTCACCTCTATCTAATATTTTACGGAACATTTCAACCCCAGTAATAGTAGATGCTAATTTTTCAGCACCCATACCAATAATGTCAACAACATCACCAGTGTTAGCTACACCTGTTTCAATACGACCAGTTGCAACAGTTCCACGACCAGTAATAGAGAATACATCTTCGATTGGCATTAAGAATGGCTTATCAACTTCTCTTAATGGTAATTCAATCCAAGAATCAACAGCATCCATTAATTGCATAACTGTATCAACCCATTTATCTTCACCATTTAAAGCACCTAAAGCAGAACCAGCAATTACAGGTCCATTATCACCATCATATTCATAGAAATTTAATAAATCTCTGATTTCCATTTCTACTAATTCTAGTAGTTCTTCATCATCAACCATATCCACTTTGTTCATGAATACAACCATACGTGGAATACCTACTTGACGACCTAATAAGATGTGCTCACGAGTTTGTGGCATTGGACCATCAGTTGCAGCAACCACTAAAATAGCACCATCCATTTGAGCAGCACCAGTAACCATGTTCTTTACGTAATCCGCGTGACCTGGACAGTCAACGTGTGCATAGTGACGGTTTGCAGTTGAATACTCAACGTGAGATGTATTAATTGTAATACCTCTTTCTTTTTCTTCAGGAGCGTTATCGATAGAATCGAAACTTCTCAATTCAGACAATCCTGCTTTAGCCAATACAGTTGTAATAGCTGCAGTTAAAGTTGTTTTACCGTGATCAACGTGTCCAATTGTACCTATATTTAAGTGTGGTTTGGAACGATCAAAATTTGCCTTTGCCATGTTTAATTTATTTAATCTTAGTTATATAATAATATTAGTGTCTATTTTTAACTTTGATAGAGCCAATGACGGGAATTGAACCCGTGACCTCTTCCTTACCAAGGAAACGCTCTACCCCTGAGCTACACCGGCTTTAAAAAAGAGCGGGAGACCGGGTTCGAACCGGCGACATTCAGCTTGGAAGGCTGACGCTCTACCAACTGAGCTACTCCCGCAATTATTTTAAAATCCTATGTTTAAAATGTGGGGAGAGCAGGATTCGAACCTGCGAAGGTGAAAACCAACAGATTTACAGTCTGTCCTCGTTGGCCGCTTGAGTATCTCCCCAATTAAAAACTATTCACTCTATTTAAAGAACTTGAGCCGATAGAGGGACTCGAACCCACGACCTGCTGATTACAAATCAGCTGCTCTAGCCAGCTGAGCTACATCGGCTTTTTGTTACTTTTTTACCATAAAAAAAGCCCGCTATTTCTAACGGACTGCAAATGTATAGAATTATTTATTTAATCAAAACATTTTTTAATAAATTTTATTATAAATGAGTTCTTAATTTTTCTTTTCTCTTTTTTAACTGCCTTTCAAGTGATGCTACAGCCATATCCACCCCTTCTTCGAAGGTTTTACATTGCTTCTTAACTACAAAACTATCTCCTGGAACACTTACCCTGGCTTCGAATATTTTATTTTCTTTATCACTTGTGTTCTCTACTTTTAAAAAAACATCTGAAGAAATAACTTTATCATAAAATAAATCCAACTTATCCATACGCTTTTGAATAAAATCTATCAGTTTCTGATCGGCATTAAAATTTACAGACTGCGTGTTTACTTTCATACTTTTTATTTTTCGGTTAGACAATAGTTTATGCTGTTCTATTTTTTACTCCTAGGATGTGCGTTTATGTGCACTTTTTTTAACTCAGCAATACTATTATGTGTATATACCTGAGTGGCAGCTAAACTAGAATGTCCTAAAAGTTCTTTAACAGCATTTAAATCTGCACCTTGATTAAGCAAATGTGTTGCAAAAGAATGCCGTAATATATGTGGGCTCTTTTTTACCTTTGTAGATGCTATACTAAAATAATCATTTATTATTCTGTAGACAAGTGTTTCATATATTTTAACTCCTTTTTTTGTTAAAAATAAATTATCTATATCGACAACTTTGTCTAACTCACTTCTTAATATAAGGTATTTATTCAAGGTATCTAAAACAGGTTTAATTAATGGCACTATGCGTTCTTTATTTCGCTTCCCTAACACCTTTAGTGTTTTAGAATTGAAATCAGCACTCGTTAGTTTTAACTCTACTAGTTCAATGCGTCTAATACCAGTAGAATAAAAAAGCTCAATAATTAACCTGTTACGTACACCTTCAAAATCATTATCAAAATGTAATTCATCAAGAACCATATTAATTTCTGTTTCAGAAAAAGGTATTTGAATTTTTTTACTGGTTTTTAAAGCTTTGTGCTTTACCAATGGATTTATTTTAATTTCATGAATTTTGAGCAGGAACTTATAATATGTATTTAATGAAGATATTTTCCTGTTTATACTTCTGTTTGAAATATTTGTTTCTACAAGATTAACAATCCAATTTCTAATTTGTGGATAATTTACTTGTTGTATCTCTTCAGAATCATACTCAGTTTTAATAAACTCTTTAAAACTATTTAAATCATTTTCATATGCAGAAACGGTAAGTTTTGAATATTTTTTTTCAAAAAGTAAATAATCGACGAATGATTTGAATGACATTATATTATAAATATGGTATCAAGTTAAATGTACAAAGTTTTATTGGTAAATGAAATTAGTGCAAAAAAAATCCCGCATAAAGCGGGATCTATTTTTTATAAAGCATTAGATTATATATCTTCTGCATCTCTTAAACCTTGAATGTACTGCGCTTTTTGAATTTGAGCTCTACGTTCAACTGAAGGCTTAGTGAATTGTTTACGCACTTGTAACTGACGTTTCATGCCAGTTTTATCAAATTTTCTCTTAAAACGCTTTAGCGCTCTATCTATATTTTCTCCTTCTTTAATCGGTATTATTAACATAGTATCTTAACCTCCTCTCTTTTAAAATTTCGGTTTGCAAATATAAAAACTTATTAATAATTAACAATCAATTTTCAAAAAATTATGTTGCTGGTTTATATTCTTTTTTATCGATTATAATCCGGGCTAATATTTCTCTTAGAATTTCAGAGGTTCCTCCTCCAATTGGTCCAAGCCGACTATCTCTTAAAAGTCGCGCCATTGGGTAGTTTTCCATATAACCATACCCTCCTAAAAACTGCAGACATTGATATATCACCTCATCAGCCATTTTAGTTGATTTCAATTTAGACATGGTCGCCTCTTTTACTACATATTCGTTTTTATTCAACCTATATGCCACCGAATAATTAAACTCTTTACATATTTCCATGTCCGCATATAAATCGGCCACAGTATGCCTAAGAGCTTGGAACCGGTCAATTGATTTTCCGAAAGCTTCTCTTTCAGACATGTATTGTAAAGCGTATTCTAAAGCAAATTCAGCACGTGCATGCGCATTGATTCCCATTATTAAACGCTCTAACGAAAAATGTTGCATAATATAACCAAAACCAGCATTTTCTTCCCCTAATAGATTGGCTACAGGAATTTTTACATTATCAAAAGCAATCTCTCCCGTATCGGATGCTCTCCATCCTAATTTATCCAGTTTAGTCGCCGATAATCCTTTTGTGTCTCTATCAACAACAAAAATACTGATACCCTTATTTCCTAATTCCGGGTTTGTTTTTGCAGCTACAATTAAATAATCACTGTAAACACCATTGGTTATAAAGGTTTTCGATCCATTCAACACATAATGATCTCCATTTTTAACTGCTGTCGATCGCATTCCTGCCACGTCACTTCCTCCAAACGGCTCAGTGATGCATAAACAACCTATTTTGTCTCCAGAAATACTAGGTGCCAAATACCGTTGTTTTACATCGTGATCACCTTCTTTATTAAGATGCGTCATGGCTAAATATACATGTGCCCAAATGGCAGCAGCAAAACCACCAGAATTAATTTTTTGAAGTTCTTCCAAAAGTATAACTGCATAAAAAAGATCTAAATTTAATCCGCCATAGGCTTCAGGATATGAAATTCCAAAAAAGCCCATATCTCCAAATTTCTTCCAGATAAATCTATCTATGGTTCCAGATTTTTCCCATTTTTCAATATGTGGGACTACTTCTTTTTTTAAAAAATCTTGAATACTCTCTCTAAAAAGTTTATGTTCTTCTGTGAAGTACATACTATTCATAAGCGTTATTATTATGTTTTTTTAATCGAGGGACAAATATAATTTAATTATCTCGATTTTATTTGCGGGAAAGTCTTTAACTTTTATTAATTCGTCTAACGACTTAAAACCTTCTCTTAATTGCCTTTGCTCAATTATGTTATAAGCTACATCATAATCTAAATGCTGAATTGTAACAAGCTGATCGACGGTTGCAGTGTTTAGGTTTATTTTTTGAATCTGCCTTGGTGTCTTCACTGTAAACTCGTTGGTTATTTTTTCAATAACTTCTGGAGTTAATCCGTTGATATCCTGTAATTGTATATCAGCAATGAAACCACCTATAAATTGACTTCTAAGTTTTACAATCTTTTCAGAATAGTAAGCCCCAATTCCGTTTATTCTTTGCAACTCTAAAGCGGTTGCTTTATTTAAATCGGCTTTTTCTGAATACGTTTTTGGTTTATTATTCGAATATGATTTTTTTTCAACAGGATTTGAAACCCATTCTGGAAATTTAAAATAAGGAGAAATTATATTTAACAAAGAATCTGAAACCTTAGTCACTTCTTGAAATTGATTTGCCGAATTAATCCAATCACCCTGTTCTCTAAACTTTAATAATCGGTCAATTTCGTCAATACTCATTCCTAAAGTATACCCCTTATAATCGGTAATATAATTTGGATTAAAAGGAAAGATTTTTGGAGCTCTTTCTTTTTCTTCAATTTGTTTTAATGAATCTATTTCCTGTTCGTACTTTTTTAATTCATCTGCATTCACAGAATATTCATAATTAGAAAAATCTACAAAAAAATAAATGACTTGTAAAACAACAATGATTATAACCAATAAAAAAATCCCATTCCGTTGACTTTTAGAAAACTTGAAATGGGATTTCATTTTTTATGAATTAATAATTACATATGTTTTGTAACATCTACAGCGCCGTCTTGAATAGCTTCTTTTTTAATTGAAATAGCATCCAGATAACGTTTCATCTCTTTTCTTACTCTAGGGAATAAGAAAAACAGTCCTATCATATTTGGGAATACCAATGCTAAAATCATAGCATCAGAGAATTTAATTACGGCATCTAAAGTTGCAGCAGCTCCAATTACAACGAATAATAAAAATAAAACTTTATAAACTAAATCGGCCGTTTTACCTTTTCCAAATAAATATTTCCATGATTGCAGACCATAATATGACCAAGAAATCATTGTTGAAAATGCAAATAATACAATAGCTATTGTAAGCACATAAGAAAAATGTGGAATTACTGAATCAAAAGCCATAGACGTTAAATCAACTCCACTTATAGGTAGTTCTGTTGCCTTTAAAATCACACTACTACCATGTTCTGCCGTATAATCGAATACTGATTGAGGATCGGTTCCATTAATATTGAAGAAAATAATAACCAATGCCGTCATAGTACAAATAACAACCGTATCAATAAACGGTTCTAATAAAGCAACAACTCCTTCAGAAGCTGGATATTTTGTTCTTACGGCTGAATGCGCAATTGCTGCTGAACCAGCACCGGCCTCGTTTGAGAAGGCTGCTCTTTGAAATCCTACAATTAACACTCCTACAAGTCCACCAAGACCTGCCATTGGAGAAAATGCACCATCTATAATTAATGAAAACGCAAGTCCAATATCACTGAAATTAGCAAATATTATTATTAACGAAGCAATAATATATAAACCAGCCATAAAAGGCACTATTTTTTCGGTGATGCTCGCAATACGCTTAATCCCACCAATAATAACAACCCCAACAACTAAAGCCAGTATAACCCCTATAACAAAACCTGACGAGCCCCCTGTTAAACCTAATAATGAAGAAATTTGAACAGCGGCCTGATTAGATTGAAAAGCATTACCACCTCCAAAAGATGCTCCTACACAAAGCAATGCAAAAATAAATGCTAGAATTTTTCCAAAGATTGCAAATCCTCTTTCTTTTAAACCTTTTGAAAGATAGTACATAGGGCCTCCATAAACAGTACCATCTTTTCCAATATCTCGATAAGTTACACCAAGTGTACATTCAACAAATTTTGTCGACATCCCTAATAACCCGCAAACAACCATCCAGAAAGTAGCTCCTGGTCCACCAAGACCAATTGCCACAGCAACACCTGCAATATTTCCTAAACCTACAGTCCCGGAAACAGCCGTAGCTAATGCCTGAAAATGGCTAACTTCTCCATGTGCACTTTCATCCCTAATTGTATCTGCAATATCCTCAACAGCTAATGCTTCATCATTACTATAAAGTTTATCTACACCATGTTTTTCAATATCAACATATTTACCGCGTACAGTACTTATAGCAGTCCAAAACTTTGTAATACTTGGAAACTTAAAATAAATCGTAAAAAATGTTGCCCCACATACTAAAAGAAGCACTACGAAAGGAATATGATATTCTCCAAGTGGTACTTTTGTTAGAATAAACCCTTCCCACCAAGTGGCAACAGGCATAAAAGCATCATTTATTTTTTCATCAAGCCCCTTTTCAACAGACTCTTGAGCAAAAATTAAATACGGTAATATTAACGTAACAATTGAAAGAAAGTATTTCTTCATAGGGATCGAGTATTAGTTAGTTTTTAAAGATTATTTTATTTTAAAAGCAAGCAAGATGCTAAAAAAAAATGGTTTTATAAAACATCTGTTGTTAAAATAAAACTTTGGTTAATTAATGTTGTATTCTGAATTTAGACCTTCTATTTGTTCTGGTCTACCTAAAACAATTATTTTAGATTTAGGTGCTAATTTAAGTTCAGCTTCCGGGTTTACAATATATTCTCCATTTTCATCCTTATATCCAATAACCGTACACCCTGTTTTTTTTCGTAAATCTAAATCCTTTATGGTTTTTATTTCTTTTGTATTATATAATTTTTCTACAGCTACCTCTTCAATATTAATATTGGTTTTTCCAACAATAGACAGATTATCAAGAAATTCCATTAAACCGGGTACGACCACTAAAGAAGCCATGTGATCACCACCAATTTTATCGGGTAAAATAACATTATTCGCTCCAGCCAACTTTAATTTTTCATAGGAAGATTCCTGAGATGCTCTACTTATAATATTGATGTTTTTATTAATCTGTCTTGCCGAAAGTACCACAAACAGATTATCGGCATCACTTGGTAAAGCCGAAATAAAACAAGAAGCTCTATCAACACCAGCTTGTAATAAAATTTCATCCTCGTTGGCATTACCTATTACATAAGGCACGCTATCTGATTTTAATTTTTCTATTACGTCTTTATCTTTTTCAATGACAACAAATGATTTTTTATAGGCGGCAAGTTTTCTGGCAGCCTGTTTTCCATTTCTTCCATATCCACAAATAATGATATGGTTTTTAAAACTATCAATCAATTTTTGCATCTTCTTTTGATTTAATTCGTCAACATTATTTTTACTCAATATATATTCTGTTATAATTGATAAAGCGTACCCAACGGTTACAATACTTATTAAAATTAAAAAAATTGTAAATATTTTAGACTCATGATCAAGTGGAATAACCTCTCCAAAACCTACTGTAGTAATAGTAATAACGGTCATATATAAGGCATCAATCCAAGAATAATCTGAAATCACTTTAAAGCCTACAATACCAATAGTTAATAATACTATTAATAAAAATATTGCTGTGTAAATCTTTTTCTTAAAAAAAAATAAAAGTGGATTCATAAATCAAATACAGATGAGCGTTTTGTATACAATAAATCTTTAATACGCATCCAAAATGCAATAAACACATACAGCGCAAAACCAAAACCAACAGTTACAAACGTTAAATAGATAAAAGAGGTACGTACTATTTTTGCTCTAATACCTAGCCTGTCTGCAATGCGCTGGCACACATAATAACCATGTTTTTGAAAATACAATAAGATTCTATAAAATATATTCACGCCGCAAATTAATGATTTCCTGTTAATATTACACTACCAATTGCACATTGTAAACACTTGTTTTTAGTACAATATTCATTTTTTAATTGAATTAAGCCCTGAGATTGTAAAGCGGACGCAGAAATTGGTTTTAAAGATTCAAATTTATCAATAATAGCATTTGTTTCTGAAGGGATTTGCTGAATCAAGGTGATAACTTCATTATCAATTGTTTGGCCAATTTTATTGGCATAACTAAACTTTATAGGTATAATAGTATTGATAAGTAATAAATTTATAAATGATTTGGTTAGTGGCTTTTTTAGTGATTTAGACTCCTTTCCAAAAGTATAATGAGATTCCCAATATGTTGAAGTCGCTAAACCAAACAATTCATAAAATTCGTTGAGCGTATCTATTTCAATGATTTTTGAAAATAGATTTTGTGACAGATGATATAAACTAGCTAATTGCGACAAACGAATGGTTGGAAAATTAGGCGGTCGCAATCTAAAAAACTGAACCGGCATCACCGTTTGATTCTTAAGTTTAAACTTATGTGCTAAAAACTGATAGTCTTTTACCAGCATTAAATAATAAGCATCTTGAATATCTTCTTCTAATAATCCGGCCTGACCAAAAAATAATGCTTCCAGTGAGTTCTGACTAGACTGTAATTTTCTAATAATTGTAAAATCGATAGAATCTGCCATGCTTAAAAAGGCGTCCCCATTTACTTTAAGTCCAAAATTTTTGGCAAGCATTTTAAATAACACTGCTTCCCAGTTGTTTTTTGATTCGAACAAAAGTGTATTTATAACTTCTGCTTTTATTTCCAGACGTTCCAGATATAACCGTTCCAGCCAGTTTTTAATTATAAAATCATCAATATTTTTAAATTCATTTTCACAATTAATCCATTTTTGAGATTTCGAAAATAACTTTTCATAATTATTTAAAGCCGTTTTTGAAACATAATGCTTTAACTCTAAAGTTGGAATCGCTGAATTATTTTTTCTAAACACTTCGGTGTCATGCTCCCAAACGACATGTAAAATTACATTATCATAATTCGCATCGCTTTCATGACTGTGTACATACCAGTCAGACGATTTTAAATGAATCTCTACATTTCCAGCCCAAAGTTGATTATCAATTTTTAATTGCGCATTAAAAAAATCGGGGCCAGAGTTTAGATTATGAGTTCCTACAGACAGAATTGAAAGAGTATCATTCCCTGAAGTTTTTAAATTTGAAACTTCAAATTTTTTATGTCGCCATAAGTAATGTAAAAAGTCTTCTTGCATCGCCCTAAAATAAGAAAAGTAATATTAAAAAACCAATATATCCAATTCTGAATTGTTGCTTTAAAAACAATAAATACTTACCTTTATACCTTAACTTACAACATGCAAAATAAACTAGTAATCATCTATTCAACAGTAGATGGACAGACCTTAAAAATTTGTAATGCCATTACAAAACAGCTCAAGGAACATAAACAAGATGTAGCGCTTTTTTCTGTAAACGATTTTAACGGCGATTTAAATAATTACGACAAAATTATTATTGGATCCAGCATTCGTTATGGCGTGCATCATAAAAAAATAATTGAATTTATCAACACCCATAAACCCACATTAGAGGCGAAAAAATCGGTGTTCTTTTCGGTAAACTTAGTGGCGCGTAAACCCGAAAAACGCACCGCAGACACCAACCCTTATGTGATTAAATTTTTTAAAAAAATAAATTGGAAACCTACTTTAACTGAATGTTTTGCAGGTAAAATAGATTATAAAAAATATACTTTTTTTGACCGGATTATGATTCAACTCATTATGTATATGACCAAAGGCCCGACAAATAAAGATGCCGAAATTGAATATACCGACTGGGACCAGGTAAAAGCCTTTGGTTTAAAACTTATCGATCTATAAACCCAGCTAAACATTTATGGAAGAGTTAACCTTAACCACACCTGCCCTGTTATTTTCGGCAATCTCGTTAATAATGCTGGCCTACACCAACCGGTTTTTAGCCTATGCTGCCGTAATTAGAGGTTTGCACGACAAATACCTCGAAAAAAAAGACACGTTGTTAATTGAGCAAATTAAAAACTTAAAAAAACGGTTGTACCTTACACAATCTATGCAAATTTTTGGCATTTCCAGTTTACTGCTTTGTGTGTTAACTATGTTTTTAATTTATATACAACAACACACTATTGCCATTTGGGTATTTGGGCTGGCCCTTATTTTATTAATTATATCGTTAGCC
>JAHEDS010000010.1 GCA_024641135.1 Flavobacteriales bacterium | reverse complement strand
CGTGGGTTTTCTATTTTATCTTTTCTTTCTTTACGTAACTTTTCAGTTGACGATGTTTTGTTTTTTGTATTTGATGTTTTTAAATATTGTATATATCCTCTTCCAACAAATTCATACACGGTTTGTGATGCTGGGTGATATAATTCAATCTTTCCGTCATTTATAACGCTTAATTCAAAATATTCATTACTGAAATAATCATAATCTAATGTTAAAGTTTTTAGGTACATATTATTTGAAACATTCCCTACACCATAAAGGCCTGTATAATCCCAAAATAAATTTGAAATACTGGTTCCAGGCAAATCTTGTGAGCTCCTAAATTCAGAGTCGTTACCCCCTGCTAAAAACTGTAAATAATTTTCATTATCAAAGTCATTTATTGCTCCATATGCACTAGTATATGTTTTTTCCCAAGCTTCATATTCTTGTAGGAAATAATGAATATTATCATAAAACACAAAATCATAATCAAAATTACTGCGTTGATAGCCTTTTAAAAAGTACGAGGTGTCATTATTTGGATTATAAAGTTCGATGGTATTGCTGTTAATTTGATACACATCAAAAGTTTCAAACCCATCTATATCATGATATACATCTAATATCATGTCATATGTATTATAATCGGCTACAGGAATCCCTAACCCATTGCCAGTACTTCCAATACCTACTAAATTATTATTAGCAAACATGGTTCCGTTTCTAAAAGAAACTGTAAATGCTTTTTGTAAAAAAGGCGTTGAACCATAACCTACGGTCTGATTAATATCTACATACCATAATTCATAAGAACCTAATAACTGGCTTAATGAAATTCCTGGCTCCTCATAATAATCATCTACAATTACTTCGGTGTAACAAGAAGTAAAAAGTGTTGCTGTTAATGCAAATCCTAAAAGTAATTTTAAAGTTTTCATACGCCTGAATTTTATCGTTCTATTAGTAAGTATTCAAAACACATGCCAAAAAAATATTTATAATGAATTTAAGGACTAAACAAAAACTAATATTTTGCGTACTTTTGAAAATATATCTTCATGTTATAGTATGAATAATCCATTAAAATATGCTGTCTTTGGCGCCGGAAGCTGGGCCACTGCTATTGTAAAAATGCTTTGTGAAAATCTTCCTGAAGTAGGCTGGTATATGCGTAGTGTTTACACCAAAGAACATTTACTGAGAGAACAGCACAACCCAAATTATTTAAGTTCGGTTGAGTTTAATTTATCGCAATTAAAACTTAGTAATGATATTAATGAAATGGTGACTTATGCCGATGTATTAATTTTTGTTATTCCGTCCGCATTTATGCACAGTGAATTGGAAAAACTTACAGTCGATATTTCAAACAAAACTATTGTTTCAGCTGTTAAAGGCATTATACCGGAATCTGGATTACTGGTTGGTGAACATTTTAATCAATTTTACAATATCCCTTTTGAAAATATTGCTGTGATTGCTGGACCATGTCACGCAGAAGAAGTTGCTCTTGAGCGTTTATCATATCTTACTATATCATGTGCCGATTCGAAAAAAGCCAAAGAAATTGCTAAACAACTATCTAGTGATTATATTAAAACCAAAATAAGTGATGATATTATAGGCATAGAATATGCCGTAATGCTTAAAAATATATATGCCATTGCTGCTGGTATTGCACATGGATTAGGATATGGTGATAATTTTCAAAGTGTTCTTATGAGTAATGCGATTCGAGAAATGAAACGTTTTATAAAAAAGATGCACAAAATGAAGCGTAACATTAATAATTCTGCCTATCTGGGAGACCTTTTAGTTACTGGTTATTCTGTGTTTTCAAGAAATCGTATGTTTGGCAATATGATTGGTAAAGGCTATACGGTAAAATCTGCTCAAATGGAAATGAGTATGATTGCCGAAGGTTATTATGCCACTAAAAGTGCGCATTTACTTAATGAAAAGAACAACAAAAAAACGCATCTACCTATAATCGATGCCGTTTATGAAATACTTTACGAGGGCAAAGACCCTAAAAGAACATTTAAGTTATTGACGGAA
Source organism: Flavobacteriales bacterium (assembly GCA_024641135.1). GTDB lineage: Bacteria > Bacteroidota > Bacteroidia > Flavobacteriales > Flavobacteriaceae > Yeosuana. The sequence continues at coordinate 48,588 of JAHEDS010000010.1, read as the reverse complement.
AAACTAAATTAAGTTATTTTACTAAAACACCCTTCTTATCCATTAATGGAATGGATTGAAGTGCTTTTAGGTTTATTGTGTTTTTTCTAAATAAATAGGTTTTATCAAAAAGTTTGTTGTTTTCAAAAAAGGTGACTTTAAACTCATTGTTTAACTGCAACACATCCTCTTGCATCAATTCGATTTTTGCATAACTCTTGGCTGGTAGTTTTTCAAGTTTATGCCTCATGGTAGAGGTGATTTTCTCTTTTGTAAACCCTGTTGTAACAATTAATACCATTTCTAAATCAGAAATCTTATCATTTATTATATAAGCATTCCAATCATTGGTTTTATAAATATCGTTGTACTCATTAATCACAGCAACATACACATTTTCAATTTTAGGAATAATAATATCTTTCTTCACAATTAAATACTTTAAAAAGTTCAAAAATAGGCAATTTCAAAATTTATAAAACAAATTGTGTGACCAATATTTTAAGTTAAAAACACTAACTTCGTAATACTACTTATTTAAGAATCATGCTATTCAGTCTCTTAAAATATTACCATTTTAAATTAAAAAGCAATACTAATGGATCCTCTAGGCCAAATTAATGAGTTACAAAATAAGCTGGAATTACTACTTAAGAAACAAGCTACATTCTCTCTGGAAGTAACTAATCTTCAAAAAGAAATAGCTCTTCTTAGAGCTGAAGTTGCACAAAAACCTTTGGAAGATAAAAAAACTGAACCTACAATTTTAAAGGAGAAACAACCTGTTCCACCTCATATTACTACAACGGGATTTTATAGAGATATAAATCATCGAATATTAGGAGGTGTTTGTTCAGGATTATCTAATTACATGGGTATTCACAGAATAATACTTCGCATTTTATGGGTCTTATTTAGTCTGTTTTTCGGGGTTGGCTTTTTAGTCTATATTATACTTTGGTTGGCTATTCCTAAAATTAAAAAAGACCCTGTTTATCAAAAACCTATTGTTCAAACTCTTAAAACAGATCCTGCCAAACCATCTTATCACCCCAAACCTGAAACAAAACCCATTAGAGTTAGTAATGAACTAGAAAAATTTATTGGTGAAAACCTTATAAATAAAATTGGTATTGCCATTTTAATCATTGGTGTTTCAATTGGTGCCAAATACACTATTGATAACAACCTTATTAATCCCGTTACAAGAATAATACTAGGTTATTTAATGGGCTTAGGACTTATCGGTTTTGGTTTAAAATTAAAAGCAAAATATGAAAAATTTAGCGCTGTTCTGGTAAGTGGCGCCATGGCTATTATGTACTTTATTACATATGCTGCTTACGGTTACTATGCTTTAATCCCCCAAGAATTGGCATTTTTTCTCATGTTTGCTTTTACAGCATTTACCGTTTTTGCAGCTTTAAAATATAACAACCAACTTATCGCAAATATTGGATTGGTTGGTGCCTATGCAGTTCCATTTATTTTAGGTGATGATACAGCAAATGTAGTGGTGCTCTTTAGTTATATGAGTATTATAAATTGTGGCATTTTAATACTTTCCTTTAAAAAATACTGGAAATCGCTTTACTATGCCTCGTTTATTTTAACATCGATTATATACTTATCATGGTATCTTTTTGATTACCATAAAAATGAACACTTTGCATTAGCTTTAATTTTTCAAAGTATATTTTTTATACAGTTTTATATTACCTTTTTAGCCTATAAATTAATTAAAAAAGAAGCCTTTAGCTTTTTAGATATTTTATTCCTGTTAGCTAATTCATTTATATTTTACGGCCTTGGCTACAGTGTTTTAGATAATCATGAGACAGGCCAGCAGTTATTGGGTCTCTTCACTATTTGTAACGGTATTTTACATTTTATAGTTAGTATCATTATTTATAAACTAAAACTTGCAGATAAAAATTTATTTTATCTGGTTTCTGGTTTGGTTTTAGTATTTATAACTATTGCTATTCCGGTACAGTTAGACGGTAATTGGGTTACATTGTTATGGATTGGAGAAGCCTTACTTTTATTTTGGATTGGAAGAACAAAATCCATTGCGATTTATGAATCACTTTCTTACCCCTTAATGGTTCTGGCTGTTTTTAGTCTTTATCAAGATTGGGGTACATCCTATTTGTTTGATTTTTCTAATTCATCTGATAATAAAATAACCCCTGTTTTTAACATTCAATTTTTAAGTACCATCTTATTTATTGGAGCTTTCAGTTTTATCTATATTTTGAATAACAACAATAAATATATCTCAGCAATTAAACCTAAAAATGATTTGCTAAAAACTGTATCCTTATTAATGCCAGGGATTTTATTAACTACAATATACTTTGGAGTTTACATGGAAATAGCAAACTATTTCCAATTGCTTTATAACGATTCGCTTGTTCGGTTTAATGATTACCAGAATTATTTCAACCAAGATATCTTAAAGTTTAAAACGGTATTTTTAATTCTATACTCCCTACTATTCTTATCGGTATTATCCTTTGTGAATATTAAAAAATTAAAAAATCAGAATCTAGGCCATATAAATCTTATTTTAAATGGTTTTGCACTTTTTATTTTTTTAACAGTAGGTTTATATACACTAAGTGAATTAAGAGACAATTATCTTACACAGAATTTTAGTGATTATTACGAAACCGGCATCAATAATATACTTTTAAGATATTTGTCTTTTGCCTTTGTCACACTAATTCTTTATGCGAGTTATAACTATTTAAAAGCTTCCTTTATTAATATCAGCTTTTCTAAATTATTCAGTGTCATTTTTAGTATTACTCTTTTATGGATTTTAAGTAGTGAAATAATCAACTTAATGGATCTTGGAGGGTCTACTCAATCACACAAATTAGGATTAAGTATCTTTTGGGGTGTTTATTCGTTAGCTCTCATTATTTGGGGCATTTGGAAAAAACAAAAACACTTACGCCTTGCCGCCATCGTGTTGTTTTCAGTCACCTTAATAAAACTTTTCTTTTATGATATTGCGCATCTGGGAACCCTTTCAAAAACTATAGTTTTTGTTTCTCTTGGTATTTTGCTTTTAATTATTTCATTTTTATATAATAAATTTAAACATCAAATTGCAGATGATAATGAAGCGTAAAATATGTGTAAGTATTCTTTTATTTGCCTTTGCATTTATTCATGCGCAAATGCAGGAATTTAGCTATAAGCGCGAATTAACAGGAGTTACTAATTTATGGCATAAAGTCACCTTGCCCAAAGACGTTTTTAATCACCTTTCTCCCAGTTTTTCAGATATTAGAGTGTTTGGTTTAACGGCAACGAATGACACCATTGAAGCTCCCTATTTATTGAAATTTAAGAACGCTTCTATTGTAAACACGTTAGTGAATTTAAAAATTACAAATAGTTCTTTTAATGATACGGGGTATTATTTTACAATTCAATTTCCTGAAAAAACGAATATTAATCAGTTTCAATTAGATTTTAAACAATTTAATTTTGATTGGCTAATTAAGTTAGAAGGCAGCCAAAACCAGAACGAATGGTTTACAATTATTGATGATTACCGCATCTTATCCATTAATAATGCCGATACGCATTATCAATTTACCAATGTAAACTTTCCCGTTTCTAGTTATAAGTATTTCAGAATTTTAATGAAAACCAATGAAAAACCTGGATTAAAAACAGTGAAAGCGCTTCTTAAAACAGTCGAAAATGGTGATTATAATAAGTATCCTATTAAACAATTAATAACCAAAGAAAACAAACAAAAACAAACCACCGAATTAGATATTGAGTTACCTCAATTTGTTCCTGTTAGCAGCGTAAGTATGCATATTAATTCACCCTTTGATTATTATCGCCCTGTTAGGTTACAATATATTTCTGATAGCGTAAAAACTCAAAAAAAATGGTTATATGATTATAGAACTTTAACCAATGGCACCCTAAGTTCTGTTGAAAATAACGACTTCACATTTGAAAATACATTAGTTAAAAAACTAAAAATAAGTATTGACAATCAAGACAATCAGCCATTAGATCTTGATACTGTTGAAATAGTTGGTCCGGTATGCGAACTCTTTATTAGGTTTACAAAACCAGCAAAATATTATTTAACCTATGGGAATAAAACTGGTAGCAAGAAACCTCGTTATGATATTGACCAGTTCACAACTAAAATTTCCGAACCCTTAGTGGCTTTAACATTAGGGAAAGAGGAGTCTATTGAAAAAGAACCTAGCTCAAAATTAATGCCTTTGTTTGAAAACAAATATTGGCTTTGGGGAATTTTAATATTAGTAATCGCTATTCTTGGTTTTTTCTCATTAAAAATGATTAAATCAAGATGATATATTGCTTGGAAAAAAGCTAAAAATGACTAATAAAATAAACAAAATCTAAAGTGCAGATTTAAACTGCTCTAAAAACCTCACATCATTTTCACTTAGTAACCTAATATCGCTAATTTGATGTAGTAACAGAGCAATTCTGTCGATACCCATTCCAAAAGCAAACCCAGAATATTCTTTAGAATCAATCCCACAGTTTTCAAGCACGTTAGGGTCTACCATTCCACAGCCCATAATTTCTAGCCAGCCGGTTCCTTTCGTCATCTTATAATCGGTCTCCGTTTCTAAGCCCCAATATACATCTACCTCTGCGCTTGGTTCAGTAAACGGAAAATACGATGGACGTAAACGAATTTTAGATTTACCAAACATCTCAGTTGTAAAATACTGAAGTGTTTGCTTAAGATCTGCAAAACTGACATCTTTATCAATATATAAGCCCTCTACCTGATGGAAAAAACAATGTGAACGCGCCGAAATAGCCTCATTTCTAAATACACGGCCCGGTGAAATTGTACGAATTGGTGGTTTGTTGTTTTCCATATAACGTACCTGTACAGAACTCGTGTGGGTACGCAACAAAATATCAGGATTGGTTTGAATAAAAAACGTATCCTGCATATCTCTTGCCGGATGGTATTCTGGTAAATTCAAAGCTGTAAAGTTATGCCAGTCGTCTTCCATTTCTGGTCCTTCACTTACATTAAACCCTATTCGAGAAAATATATCAATAATTTGATTTTTTACAATTGATATAGGATGACGTGCACCAATTTGAATAGGCTCTCCTGGTCTAGATAAATCACCATAAACACCTTTAACTTCCTCATTACTTTCAAGTTCTTCCTTTAAAGCAATGACTTTATCTTCAGCGGTTTTTTTAAGCTTATTAATAACCTGTCCAAATTCCTTTTTTTGATCGTTCGGGACATTTTTAAACTCCGCAAAATAGTCGTTTAATAATCCCTTTTTACCTAAATATTTTATACGAAAAGTTTCTACCTCCTCTTTAGACTGCGCTTTAAACGCTTCGGCTTCAGCAATAAGTTCCTTTATCTTATCTATCATGATATCTGTTCAAAATGATGGCAAATTTAATGATTTTTGTTAGAATTGAGCTAATGATATTGTAATACTATGGCCTTAATCTATGTAGTCTGTCTCAACAAAATAGTTTACGATGGCTTCTTTCATTAAAACACTTTGTTCTCCTGCTTTCAAAAATGGTAAAGATTCCAAAGCTCTATAATGAGGCCATCCTTCATCATCAACAAATTCTAGCTCATAATAACCATAAGGCATTAATAGTTTACAAATGGCAATGTGCATTAAATCGAGCTTTTGCTCCTTTTTAAAAGTACGGTCTAACTGACCCAGTTCTTGCACACCAATTAAATATATTATTGCATCGAGATCTAATAGGTCTCCATCTGCAAATTGATTGGATAACTTTTCTGTTACCAATTCCCAGCGTTGTTTTAATTGTTCGTCTCTTGACATATATGATTTAAAGTTGTAAAGTTACAAAGTTGTTTGGTATCAAAACTTTATATTTGTTATAAATCTGTTTGTTATGAGTGTTTTAGATTTAGCCTTATTAACCCTACTGGTTTTAGGATTAGTTCGTGGTTTTATGCGTGGTTTTTTTGTTGAATTAGCTTCATTAGTTGCTTTAATAGCAGGTGTATACGGTGCTTTTCATTTTAGTAACTTTGCAGCCAACTTTTTAAAAGAAAGAGTCGACTGGAATGAAAATTCAGTAAATATAGCCGCCTTTATTATTACATTTATCGTAATAATATTAGTTATTGCCTTAGCAGGAAAAGCATTAACCAAAATAGCCGACTTTGCTATGCTAGGTCTTATTAACAAAGTGTTTGGCGCTTTTTTTGGTGGATTAAAAGTTGCATTTATATTAAGTGTAGTGCTTATTGTTTTAGATAAAATAAATGCTAATGTGCCCTTTGTTAAAGAGCAAGACAAACAAGAATCTGTACTTTACGAGCCTGTGAAATCTTTAATACCAACCTTATTCCCGAACGTTTTGGTAAATGGAAAACCTATTGGTGAGGACGGTATTGATCCTGAAATGGAGGAAGAGATTATTTAAATGCTCATTTTAATCTAAATGATAAATTTCCATAATGTCTTTTAAATACTTCTCGAAATCTATTTTTAAATCGATAAGTTTACCTGTATGGACATCAAAAACCCATCCATGAACTTGTAACCCACGATCTCTATAGGCCTTCTGAACTGCAGCCGTTTTTATTAAGTTTACACACTGCTCTTTAACGTTAAGTTCTACTAGTCGCTCGTACTTCTTATCTTCATCAGAAATACTATTTAATTCGTTTTTATGAATTCTATAGACATCCCGGATATTACGAAGCCATGGATTTAAAATACCTAAATCGGCCGATTGCATTGCGGCTTTAACACCTCCACATTCATAATGCCCGCAAACAATAACATGATTTACTTTAAGAAAATTAACAGCATAATTAACGACTGACATTGCATTCAAATCTATACTGATTACCATATTTGCAATGTTGCGATGAACGAACACATCGCCTGGACCTAACCCCATCAATTCTTCGGCAGAAACTCTACTGTCTGAGCAACCAATAAATAGAAGTTCTGGGCTTTGTCCTTTCCCTAAATCACTGAAAAAGTTGGGGTCTAAGGCAAGTTTTTCTTTAATCCACTGATCGTTGTTTTTGAAAACTTTATTTAAGTCCATAATACTTTATTTGTCTTAGATAAATATAATCCAAATAAATTAAAGTTCTTTAATATCTTCGTTTTCAATCCAACCTACTTTACCGTCGGCAAGCTTTATTTCTTTCCATTGATTAACCGTATCAAGAATTTGAACTTTGGTGCCTTCGTGTAATCTAAATAATTCCTGACTTCTCTTATTTGGTTCACTTTTAATAACCGTTTCTTGTGCAAAAATTATTGCCGGTTTATCTTTTTTGTTCAGATTATTTTTATGAAAAGCAATGGCCACAGAGAATACCGCCAAAAAAAGAAATAAATTACTGGTAATAAAAGCAATTCTCTTTTTTAAAGTAGAATAGGTAACATAGTATAATAAAAATATTATTACGAATAGAATAACAGACCCAACAGAAACTTTCGCCCAGTTATCAACGCTCATAACATCTGTTATGCTTCTTATAAGTTTATTAAAACCTGCCGATGGTACTACATCAATCGCATCAATAGTCATATTTTTAGCAAAGGCCAAGTTGTTTATTATATCCTGATCGTCAGGCGCTAACTGTAATGCTTTTTCGTAATAGTAAATACTTGGTGCAATATGATTTAATTTATAATGTGAATTCGCCAAATTAAAATATAAGGCTTCTGAATGATTTTTTGTCTTTAAAATGGCCTGATACTTTTGAATGGCCTCCTCATATCTGCCTTCATTATAAAGCGTATTTCCTTGTTCGAATAAGCTTTGGTTTTGAGCAAAAGTTATCGAACTAATAAAAAAGATAAGAATGTATAAGAACTGTTTCATATTAACTTGCTTGCTTATCAATTAATGAAATAGTTTTGGCAGCTTTTTCGTAATCATGCTGCATAGTTACAATGTTTATTGGGGTGTAACGAGCCAATTCACAACTTTCTAAAATACTTATAAAATCAGTAATGACTTCTTTATCTACCTTACGTTCTATAAGAAGATTTTTAATAATATCTTTACTAAAATCACTGGTTTCTAGATGTAATTTTGCCTTTAAATAGTTATGCAATGCCTTTTCAAGTGCTACATAAAATGCTTCTTTTTTACCTAAAGCTTTTTTCGCATGACTTAAATATTTTTTAGCCAATCTATCGGCTGCTCTCATTCTATTACCAAAAATATCAGCATCTCGTTCAGCTTTTTTTCTTCTAATAAATATTGCTAATGGAATTGCTAAAAATGGTAATAATAAAGAACTCCAAAATAATTTACTTTGAAAAAAATACGAAGGCGTAACAGAAGTGAAATCAGATTTAGTTTTAATATATGCAAATTGATCATTACTCAAAACCACCGGTTGTTTTACGCTATTAGCTGCTATATTATCATTTGAACTAGTCCCGCTGGTAGGTCCTTCCAAAACATTGATGATTATTTCTTTTGAATCTAAATGTTTATAGGTTTCTGTTTTTAAATCGAAATATGAAAATGAAATACTTGGGGCAGGGTATTTACCTTTAAATTGAGGCACTATAGTATAGGTGTCAGAAATTGAACCTTGCATACCTTCCATGTTTGTTTGTACATTTTCATTATGCTCTGGTTCATATACCTCTAATGCACTAGGCAAGGATATTTTAGGAAGATTAATAAGTTTTAAATTTCCTTTTCCTTTTACCTCAACTTTTGCCTCTAAAGATTCAGACGCTTTAAGATCTGTTTTAGACATTGTAACATTAAAACTAAAATCGCCCACAGCACCCGAAAAATCTACTGGTTTTCCAACTTCTGGTAATGGCTTTACATCTATTGTTTTGCTTCCTGCTGATACTGTTCTATGAGCTTGAGACATCAAAGTTCTGCCAAAAATATCTCGTCTACTTGTAGGAACCTGCACAGAAATATCTAAACTTAAGGGTTCAATATTTAACTTTCCCGTTTTTTGAGGATATAAGACTGTTTTTCTTAAAACCAGATAACGATAATCTTCACCATTATACGTTCCTGTCTGTACTTTTTGGCCTTGCATATCAATATTCTGACTCCAGAAATCATTATATCTTGGACTATCTATTTCCTGCCAATTATCAACCCCTGTATTTGGAGACACATACAATTTATAAACAACTGTAATTGCTTCGTTTAAATAGGGGTCTGTTTTAGAAATTTCAGCCACTAAATGAATATTTTCCGCTGCTAAGTAATTTGGATCATTAGGGTCTTTAGGGATATCGACGGCGGCAGTTACTTCAATTTTTAAAGGTATCGTTTTATAAGCTTGGCCATCTATTATTATTGAAGCCTGATCGATACTGAAGTTTCCTTGTCTTTTAGGGGCCAAAAAATAACTATAGGTTTTAGTAAACGAGCGCACCCCATTTATCCATGAATTACTTACAGACTGATTTGGGCCTCCTACAACTGTAAACTCACTAAAGTCTGGTGGATTAAAATGATCGCCATCCTGATTCATTTCAAAATCCACGCGTAACCGCTCATTAACACCTAGCTTATTCTTACTTACCTTAGCTTCAAATTTAACTTGTGAGTAAGAAATACTGCCTACCAATAAGATAAATACTAATGCAGTATGTTTTATAAATTTCATAAACGCACTGTCTTTCTAATTACCAATCCTTTTCGGTTTTTACTTTTACACCTTTTTGCTTTTCGGCATTTATTTTCTCCTGAACTTTTTGTTCTTGATTGTTCATAGCCTCCAACAAGCTTTTTATTTGCTGATCAGATAGTTTTCCGGGTTGTGGTTGTGGTTTTTGCTGATCTTTATTTTGATTGTCTTCTTTTCCTTTTTGCTGATCTTGTTTGTCATCTTTAGGCTTTCCTTCATCGTCTTTTTTGTCATCTCCTTCTTTTTTGTCTTGGTCGCCTTTATCCTTTTGGTCTTGCTTGTCTTTATTATCCCCTTCCTTATCCTTTTCGTCCTGCTTATCTTTATTCTCGTCCTTTTTATCTTGATTATCCTTGTTGTCTTTATTCTGATCCTGCTTATCTTTTTGCTGCTCGGCACACTCTTTTGCAAGTCCTAAATTGTACCGCGTTTCCTCATCAGTTGGATCATTTCTTAATGCATTTTTATAGGCCTCAACGGCCTCTTTGCATTTTTTATTTTGCATTAAAATATTGCCTATATTATGAAATGCTTTATGCTTTTCTTCCTTAGATGTAGACGTATTAACTACTTGTTGCTGACGATATAATGCTTCTTCAAATTCACCTTTTTTAAAATAGGCATTTGCTAAATTGTAAGCGCCCGCTGTATTAGTGGCATTCTCTGAAATAGCCTTTCTGTATTCCATTTCAGCAGCAACAAAATCATCTTCCTTAGACAGTTGATTACCTTCATAAACAAAACTATTCGCCTTTTTTTCGGCTATTACATTTTGTTCTTTCTTTTCTTGTGAAAAAGAAACCGCACTAAATAACGCTGTTATAATTATTAAAAAGTTCTTCAATTTCATTTTCTTTCTTACTTATTAAACCTAAATAAAGATATTAAACCTATATATTTCACTTTGTTAAAGGATTTATAAATTCTCGTTAAATAAATTTAATTTCTTTAACCAGCCTGTCTTACGCTCTAACAAGAAAATATCTAAAAATAAAAAGAACAAAGCAAAACCTAAAAACCATTGAAACTGGTCTTTAAAATCGGCATATTGTTTAGATTCAAATTCCTTTTTATCCATTTTATTTAATATTTCTCCTATTTGATCAACCACTTCGTTAGTGTTTTTACCATTAACATATACTCCGTTTGCCTTATCAGCAATAGATTGGAGAATGTCTTCGTTTAATTTTGTTATAACGGTTTCACCATTATTATCCTTTTTATAATTTAAAACAATCCCATTTCTTTTTTCAGGAATTGGTCCACCTTTAACATCACCAACACCAATAGTAAAAATTCTTATGCCCTCCTCATTTGCTTCTTCTGCCACAGAGGCTGCTTCTTCGCTATGGTCTTCTCCATCAGAAATGATAATAAGTACCCTATTGGTTTGTTCTTCATCATCATAATAGGTTTTAGCTAGTTTAATGGCTTCGTCTATGGCAGTCCCTTGAGACGACAACATATCGGTATTCATGTTTTGTAAAAACATTTTTGCCGCTGCATAATCTGTTGTAATTGGCAGTTGCGGAAAAGCTTTTCCTGCATAGGCAATAATCCCAACTCTGTCGCTTGCTAAATTGTTGACGATTTGAGTTACTAATTGCTTTGCCTTTTCTAATCGGTTTGGAGCAATGTCTTCTGCCAACATACTTTTAGAGACATCGATAGCAAAAACAATATCCACTCCTTCTCGTTTTACTGTTTCAAGTTTTGTTCCAATTTTAGGGTTTACTAAAGCTATCGTCATGAACGCAAATACAAAACCCAACACCACTAATTTTAATATAGATTTGAATAATGAGGTATTTGGACTTAATCTTTTAAGCATCAATTTATCAGCAAATTTACTTTGAGCTTTATGCTTCCAAATTTGTAAAATAAGAAAGATTAGGAGTATAACAGGAATAACTCCCAAAACCCAAAACCATATTTTTTCATCTAACTGATACATCTATTCTCTATAATTATCCAACGATTTGATACTCCATTTAAACAAAACTTCTAAAAACGGTAGTTCTTAATAAAAACTCTAATAACAAGAAAAATCCAGCTAACAACACCAATGGACGAAATTTTTCCTGATAATTGTAATACTTAAATTCATCAATATCCGTCTTTTCAAGCTTATTAATTTCATTGTATATTTCTTCTAACTTTTCATTATTAGTGGCTCTAAAATATTTTCCGCCAGTAACATCGGCAATTTCTTTTAGTAAAACTTCGTCAATTTCTACCTGAACTCGTGCATATTGAAAATCACCAGACCTAGGATCGATTCCAACTGGAGATAAGGCATTTCCATTGGTCCCAATTCCAATAGTATACACTTTTATACCATATTCAACCGCCAATTCACTGGCGATTTTAGGATCGATGAACCCAGAATTATTCACCCCATCTGTTAATAGAATAATGACTTTACTTTTTGCCCTACTATCCTTTAATCTGTTTACTGCTGTCGCTAATCCAGATCCTATTGCTGTTCCGCCTTCAATAATGGTATTATATCTTATACTCCTTAATGACGTTAAAATAATGGATTTATCACTTGTAATAGGTGTTCTGGTATAGCTTTCTCCTGCATATTCTACTAATCCAATTCTGTCATTTGGCCTGTCTTTTATAAATTCAGCCGCTACTTCTTTTAATGCTTCAAGTCTGTTAGGAGATAAATCTTTTGCCAACATACTGGCAGACACATCTATTGCCATGACAATATCTATTCCTCGTGTTGTTTTGGTACGTGTAGAAACGTCAACCGTTTGAGGTCTTGCCATAGCAGTAATTATCAAAGCCATAGCCAAAAGCCTTAATATAAATAATCCATGTTTAAATTTTGGCAGCCAAGAATTGGTAAGTTTAAAACCTTTTAAACTAGATATTTTTAATTCTGCAGTTTGCTTTTTATTCTTAAACAGATACCAAATTATTGCAATTGGAATTAATAATAGCAACCAAAAGAATTCCTTATTAACAAATTCAATTCCTTCAAACATTATTCTTTAGGTTTAATAAGTTCAACTGAGTTTAAAATACGAATTGCCATGTCGTTTGCATAAACATCATTCTCTAGCCATGATATGATAACTTCCTGAATCACATTGTTTGAATTAAATGCTAAAATGATATAATTCCCATTTGTTTTATCGTTACCTGAGGTACCAATTGGAAAATCAGCCGTTCCATAGGTCTTTAACCCTTCCGCGCCATTTGGTGTTACAAATTTCTCTTTTTGAACCAAAATATTTTCAACTTTACTGTTTTCCCAGGTTTTAATATTCTTTTCTACGACCTCGTTTAAATCTACTTTTTGCTCACCTTGAAGCGTAACTTTTGAGGTAGACACAACAATACTAATCTGTTCTTTTAAACTACCAAAACCAAACATCGTGATTTGAGCTTGCTCGGAAACAGCTTCTTTTGGTTGTTCTGGTAACATCCGTTTTAAAACCTGAGGTGTAGATATGGTAATGGGAGGAACCCCATAATCACTTATTACCCAATTTCCTTCCAGTAATTCCAGGCTTGAATTACCCACAATTGTATCTTTTACATACCTAAAACCATATTTAAATCCAAAACCAACGTATGTTAGAATTAAAATTGCTATTGAAACAGCAATAGTAATGACTATCTTTTTTCTCTTTTCTTTTTGTTTTAACGCTTCTTTATATTTCTCATCAAGAAGTTTTTCTTCTTCACTTGGCTCTGGAAGCACTTCTTTAACATGGTCAATTTCGACATCTATAGTTTTTCTGTCTAATTCTGCCAAGGCAGAATCTGGTTTAGATTTTGCGAATTTTACTAAATCAGCCCTTTTAAGAATGCTTTCAATATTCTTAATAGTTTCCTGATTTAAATCTATCTGGTTTCCTTCTTTTAATAATCTAAGTCTGGAAATTAGCTCGTCGGTTGTACTTTCCATTGAATGGTCGTACACTTTTTCGTCTAAATACTTTCTAATAATTAAAGTTAACTCAGAATAATACTCTTTATATTCATCATGCTTTAAATACGGACTCTCTTCTAACTTTTTTAAGGCTAATTTAGCTCTATCGTATGGCGGTAATAATGCATTCTGTTCTTCTTCGGTAAGCGGTTTTTTTCTCCATAAAAACCAATATAATAATCCCGCTATAATTCCTAAAACCAGTAAAACAACAAGCAAATATTTCCACCATTGACTTGCAGGTTTTTGCACTTCAATAATAGGTTTAATATCGTAAAGCCCTTGTTTTGTCGAATCAACCAAGATATTTCTTACTTCAACTTTTAGCGAATCTGTTAGAAAGGTTTTATTTCCAACAACTATTTTTTGAGGCGGAATGGTATATGCTCCAGAATCAAACTGTGTTAGCCCATATTTTTTTATAAGATTATATTTATCATTTTGCTTTAGTGTATCTGTTTCATAAGATTCAATCATTTCTAAAGGTGAAAACGATTGCCCTTCTGGAAATACTACCAAGCTTGTAGTGTCTGTTTTTACTTCAATGCTGTAAGTTATTTGCTCCCCAATTTTTATAGACGTAGAATCTATTGAAGCTGTTACTTGTGCATTTAAAACCCAAGAAACAAAGAAAAAGAATAAAAAGAATAGGCCTGACGACTGCAAAGCCCTATCAGCTGGTTTTTTATTCAATATTCGTAAACTATAATTCATAAATATTTTATGCTCTTGCTTTAAAATAACCTAATAACTTTTTTACGTAACTTTCATCAACTCTACAGTTAATAGCACCTGCTCCAGATTTTGAAAAGCTGTCTTTATAATAATCTACTCGTTCGCGATAATATTTACCATAATTAAGTCTTACTGTTTTTGAAGTCGTATTAACCAGCATATACTCATTAGTTTCACTATCTACCATTTGAACCATCCCTAAATCCGGAATGTTTTCTTCACGTTTGTCATAAATTCGGATTCCGGTAACATCATGCTTTTTTGCAGCTATCTTCATGGTATGCTGAAAATCATCTGCGATAAAATCTGAAAGAACAAACACAATAGCTCTTTTTTTCATGACACTGGATAAAAACTTTAGAGCTTCTGCTATATTAGTTTCTTTACTTTGAGGTTCAAATTCAATGAGTTCTCGAATGATTCTTAAAACATGAGATCGTCCTTTTTTGGGTGGAATAAAAAGTTCCACTTTATTAGAAAATAAAATCAACCCTATTTTATCATTATTTTGAGTTGCTGAAAAAGCCAGAGTTGCAGCAATTTCAGTTATCACTTCATTTTTAAATTGATCCTGTGTTCCAAAAAATTCCGAACCAGAAATATCAACCATCAACATCATGGTTAATTCTCGTTCTTCTTCAAAAACTTTTATAAAAGGTTCGCTATATCTAGCCGTAACATTCCAATCTATATTTCTAACATCATCACCATATTGATACTGCCTTACTTCACTAAATGTCATACCACGCCCCTTGAAGGTTGAATGGTATTCGCCTCCAAATATATGATCAGACAACCGACGTGTCTTAATCTCAATTTTTCGTACTTTTTTTAGTAATTCCTTTGTATCCATTTTTTCATTTTCGATTATAGATTTTTAATTTACGATTCACTAAATCGTATTTCTTCTTTCTAAAATCTCCTATTCTATGGAACTTCTATTTCGTTTACAATTTTGTTGATTATTTCAACTGAAGTGACATTTTCTGCTTCGGCCTCATAAGTAATACCAATCCTGTGTCTTAATACGTCATAAACAACAGCACGCACATCTTCTGGAATAACATATCCACGACGTTTAATAAAAGCATAACACTTGGCTGCAATAGCCAAATTGATACTACCACGAGGAGAGGCTCCAAAAGAAATTAAAGGCTTAAGTTCTGGTAATTTATATTTTTCAGGGTAACGCGTTGCAAAAACAATATCAAGAATGTATTTCTCAATTTTTTCATCCATGTAAACTTCCCTAACAGCCTGTTGTGCTTTTAAAATTTGATCTATAGAGACCACCGCATTTACTTTATCATAACTTCCTTTTAGATTAGCACGAACAATCATTTGTTCCTCATCTAATTTTGGATAATCTATAACCGTTTTCAGCATGAATCTATCAACCTGAGCTTCTGGTAAAGGATAAGTCCCTTCCTGTTCCACTGGGTTTTGAGTCGCCATTACTAAAAACGGTTTATCAAGAATAAAGGTTTCATCACCAATAGTTACTTGTTTCTCTTGCATAGCTTCAAGTAAAGCCGACTGCACTTTTGCAGGAGCTCTGTTTATTTCATCAGCTAAAACAAAATTGGCAAAAATTGGTCCTTTTTTAATTGAGAAATCATTAAGCTTCATGTTGTAGATTAAGGTTCCTGTTACATCTGCCGGCAATAAATCTGGCGTAAACTGTATTCTACTAAAAGAACCATCAATAGCTTTAGCTAGCGTATTAATAGCTAATGTTTTTGCCAATCCTGGAACACCTTCAAGTAATATATGCCCTTGACCCAATAAACCAATAAGCAGTCTTTCAACCATATGTTTTTGACCTACAATAACCTTATTCATTTCTAACATTAGCAAATCAACGAAAGCACTTTCTTTTTCTATCTTTTCGTTAATAGTTTTAATATCAATTGTTCCTGATTCTTCCATCATTTTTAATTTTTTTAAGCCTGATTACCACAAGCCTATTTAAGCATTGCAAATTGTTAAAATTTTCAATGGCAATCTGT
Organism: Flavobacteriales bacterium; assembly: GCA_024641135.1. Lineage (GTDB taxonomy): Bacteria > Bacteroidota > Bacteroidia > Flavobacteriales > Flavobacteriaceae > Yeosuana. The sequence goes on along the minus strand of JAHEDS010000010.1, from coordinate 32,222 downwards.
TAATAATAGGTTAAAATATTTTTAAACAGCCGTTAATTATTGGTTAAAAAAAAGAGCAACACATACATGTGTTGCTCTATACAATAGTTGTAATTATAATAATTTATTCTGCTACTAAAGTGATTGGGTCTAATACGGTCTCCGTTTTGGCTATTACTACCACATCTGTAGAATCATTTTTTGAGTAGTCTTGTGAAATATATCCTGAAGCACTAATGGTTACGATATATGTTCCTACCGGAATATTTTCAAAAAGAAATTCACCTTTTTCGTTTGATTCCATAGTTGTAATAACCTCTAAACTAGAGCTGTCTTTAACTTCAATAGTCACAACAATATCGTTTGTTACGTCTCCACTTATTGAACCTGGTTTGAACTGTAATTCAATAGGATTGGCAATTGTTGTAATAGCTCCATTAGTAACTACAACATCAGTCTCAATTCCACCACTATAATCAGATTCAGCATCAATTGGTGTTACTACTACGTCATACGTTCCTTCTGGAACTCCCCATAAGGCAAATGCTCCATTTTCGTCTGTATAGGCAGAAATTATAAAATCATCCTCCGCGTCTGGAGTTCCATTATCGTCCACTAATACTGAAGCAATAGATGGCACATCGATTGGCATAATAGTTCCTTCAATAATCCCTGAACTTACTTCTGTGCTAACATAAAGAACAGGTTTTAAAATAATATTACCTGAATTTCCAGCGATTACAATAGATTTTTCAACATCAAAATCTAAAATAAAATCATAAGTAAATCCTTCTTCAATAAGAGTATTAACTTTTAGCTTTAATCCCGATTGCTGCCCACTTGGAGTTTTAAGATCATATTCCATATCTTCTTCAGAATCATTTTCTATAACGATGGTATTTCCATCACCTAACACCAAACGCATTTGAGTAAGTGTACCTGCAGGGATAGGAAATCTATCAACAAGAACTTTACTTATTCCTCCTGTAAAATCCAATAAGTTAATTGTTTCATTTTGAGCATCAAGAGAGATCCATCCGCCTTCTCCCTCACTATCATCATCCATTTTTATCATAACATCGACTACCTCAACATTAACCGCCTTAAAATCGCCAGGCGCGTCTACAAGTCTAACCGATATTTTTGGAGCTACTCCTTCACGTGTAGTAGAGTCAGATTCTGAGTTACTACAAGAATAAAAGGACATTAAAATCAAAGTGAAAATGAAAAAGTTTATTTTTTTGAGAGTTTTCATAATATTATTTTTGGGTTCATTTTATTATATACGATTTGTTTTGGGGTTTTGGATTTATTACAAATTAATGTGATTTAGTGAGTGCAATTACCGAAACAAAAAACTTGTAATACTTTCTATATCAGCGTTTATTATAATTTATAAGCAATAGTAAGATATTAAATTCGTTTTAAGTATTTTTATATGTGAAATACAAAAAAACACTTATAACATGCTATGGTATTTATTTCAATACCATTAAAAACTAAAAATAAATGACAAAAACAGCCCTTATAACAGGAGCAACGAGTGGTATTGGAAAAGCAACAGCCTACGAATTTGCAAAGCATGGAATTCATTTGATTTTATGTGGAAGAAGAAAAGAGCGCCTCCAAGAGATAAAAAATGAACTTAAAGATAAAACCAACGTTCATATTTTAAATTTTGATGTTAGCGATAAAAATGAAGTTCAAAATGCTATAAATTCATTGCCAAAAGATTTTCAAACTATAGATATCTTAATAAATAATGCAGGGAATGCACATGGATTAGACCCTATACAAACAGGAAGTCTGGATGACTGGGATGCGATGATGGATATTAATGTAAAAGGGTTGCTTTATGTTAGTAAAGCTATTATACCTCAAATGACTGAAAGACTGTCTGGACATATTATTAATATAGGTTCTTCAGCAGGAAAAGAAGTCTATCCAAAAGGCAATGTGTATTGTGCTAGTAAACATGCGGTGCTTGCAATTACTGAAGGTATGCGGATCGATTTAAATCCTTATGGAATTAAGGTTGGTTCGGTAAATCCTGGATTAGTAGAAACCGAGTTTTCCCAAGTTCGCTTTAAAGGTGATAAAATTGCAGATACAGTTTATAAGGGATTTAAAGCTTTGCAAGCTGAAGACATTGCCGACATAATATACTTTGTCATTTCTCGTCCATGTCATGTAAATATTGCTGATTTATTAGTGTTCCCAACAGCACAAGCGAACAGTACAACCGTTAAGAAAAATTAAAAACTTTAATTTGTTGAATCTTGCATTTAGTTTAAGCTAATTATGATTAATAAACGCCTACTTATAAAACACTTATTAGCGCATAATGATGAGAATAGTTTTTATGATAAAAAGCGAAAAATTGATATAAGCCATAAAGAGGGAAAAGCTAAATTTTTAAAACATATTTGTGCTTTATCAAATAGTAATCCAAAAAACAACTCTTATATAGTAATTGGAGTAGACGATGAAGATAATAACATTATTGGTGTAGACTTTTTTGACGATAGTAAGATTCAAAACTTAATCAATGCTTATCTTACTAACCCCCCTATTGTTCAATACGAAAATATTCCATTTCCCCACTTACCAGACGATAAAGTTGTAGGTTTAGTAACCATACGTTCCATTGAAAAAATAACGTCTTTAAGAAAGAATATTTGGAAGTATTATGGTGGTTCTGTTTTTTTTAGAGACGGCAGTATGAGCATGCCAAAGGTGTTTGATATAGAAATAAATGATGTTAACTCAAAAATCGTTGAAGCTATTGAAAAACATGCTCAAAACAATATTGAGCATACCTTAAACGGGGTTTTTGATTTTTTAAATAAACGAAAGGATTTTAACCCACAATATAAAGTTTTCAAAGAATATTTTGTTGTTTGCTGGGCTGGTCAAAAAAAAACAGTGAAAGATGAAGTCTTTTTTTCTAGAGTGGATATTGAACTAGTAAACGAACAGGTTCGATTATTTTTTTCAATTTTAGATGAAGTCTCTATAAGTTTTAATGAAAACTATTTTAAAATTATTGAATATGTCAATCTGGGATTGCAAAATAGTAATAAATATTATCCCTTAGAAGAGACAATTATTAATTTTGAGAATAACGCAAGTTATTCTATTGACACTAAATTATTATTTGAGCCCCCTCAATATGATAAAAAAACATTGCATCATATTTATAATACTAATAACACTATTTTAGAAAAACTTAAAAAAGGACTTAAACTATCAAAAATTGAAGCTTTAGATCTAAAAAATTTACCAGGGACTTACTTAATCTGTTATTTAAACTTATTTCATGAGGCCATCGATAAACTAAATGAAGCTGGCTCGTATTTAAAAGTTTACGATGAAGAAATTTATAATTCCTTTAAAGAATCTGTAAGGATTTTAAGGAAGGTTAAATATAGCTAGCATTTTTTAATAAAAATTTAACCAATATTTAATATTGAAAGTTAAAAATGAATCAGAATAATTCTGATTTTTGCAATGCTATTAATCAATTCTATTTTAAACCTTGCCTCTCCCGTAAAACTCGGCATTGAAGCAAGGTTTTTTTATTTCTATTACTTACAGGTCAAATTTAATACCTTGTGCCAAAGGCAATTCGGTAGTGTAGTTAATTGTATTTGTCTGTCTTCTCATATATATTTTCCATGCATCACTTCCCGACTCACGGCCTCCTCCTGTTTCCTTTTCACCACCAAAAGCACCACCAATCTCAGCTCCAGAAGTTCCAATATTTACATTCGCAATACCACAATCTGAACCCGCAACCGACAAGAATCGTTCTGCTTCTCTCAAATTGTTAGTCATAATAGCAGAAGATAATCCTTGAACCACATTATTTTGAATATGAATGGCATCTTCAACATTTCCTGAATACTTTAATAAGTATAAAATAGGAGCAAACGTTTCATGCTGAACAATTTTATAATCTGGTTTAGCCTCAGCAATTGCCGGTTTTACATAGCAACCACTTTCATAACCTGTTCCTTCAACAACACCACCTTCAACAACTAATTTGCCACCTTCTTCAACAACTTTAGATAAAGCATTTTGATACATTTTAACTGCATCTTTATCAATTAATGGTCCTACGTGATTATTCTGATCCAAGGGATTTCCAATTCGCAATTGTTTATAGGCATCAACAATTGCTGTTTTTACTTTATCATAAATAGAATCATGAATAATTAATCTACGCGTAGATGTACAACGTTGCCCTGCTGTACCAACAGCACCAAAAACAGCACCAATTACGGTCATTTTTATATCAGCATCTGGCGTAACGATAATTGCATTATTCCCACCCAATTCTAATAATGATCTTCCTAATCTTCCCGCAACTTCTTGCGCTACTATTTTACCCATTCTGGTTGAGCCTGTAGCCGAAATTAAAGGCACGCGAGTATCTTTTGTCATAAATTCACCAACCCGGTAATCACCATTAATTAAGCAAGAAATTCCTTCAGGTAGATTATTAGCTTTAAAAACTTCTGCAGCTATATTTTGACAAGCAACCCCACATAAAGGTGCTTTTTCACTTGGTTTCCAAACACAAACGTCTCCACAAATCCAAGCTAAAGCAGTATTCCACGACCAAACAGCAACTGGAAAATTAAATGCCGAAATTATTCCAACTGTACCTAGAGGATGGTATTGTTCATACATTCTATGTCCAGGTCTTTCGCTATGCATAGTAAAACCATGTAGTTGACGTGATAAACCAACAGCAAAATCGCAGATGTCTATCATTTCCTGAACTTCTCCTAACCCTTCTTGAAAACTTTTGCCCATTTCGTAAGAAACCAGTTTTCCTAAGGCTTGCTTTTTCTCTCTAAGCTTATCACCAAACTGACGTACAATTTCACCACGCTGTGGAGCAGGCTTTGTTCTCCAGGCTTTAAACGCAATTGTTGCTGTCTCCATAACCTTATCATAATCTGCACGCGTTGTAGTTTTTACTTTTCCTATTAATTTCCCATCAACTGGCGAAAAACTTTCTAAGATTTCCCCGTTACTAAAGTTATTCGATCCTGTTGAGGTTCCATTATTTATGTCTTTAACACCTAACTGAATTAAAGCTTCTTTTATTCCGAAATCAGCAGCAATTGCTCCCATATTTACTTTGTTTTTACGAATTATATAATTTTGAGGTAAAGGTACTAATAAATTGTTGTTTAAAAACCAGTGTTTTCACCAAATAATATAACTTTAACAAGCCAAATTAAATCCTTTAAAATGATAAAAAACGAAGCGTATTACGCCGTAATTTTTACCTCAAAACATTCCGAACAAATTGATGGATATTTAGAGATGTCTAATCTGATGGAAACCCTTGCCAAAAAACAAAAAGGGTTTATGGGTTTTGAGAGTGCAAGAAATGATATTGGAATTACTGTAAGTTATTGGAAAACTTTAGAGGATATTAAAAACTGGAAACAGAATGCTGACCATTTAAAAGCTCAAGAAAAAGGCAAAAAAGATTGGTACTGTTGGTATCATGTTAGAATTTGTAAAGTTGAACGTGAATACGAATATGTTATCTCTTGAAACATAAATTGTATTTTTAGTCAATTAAGCGCAACCATTTATTAAAGTTGGTATCTTGAAAGAAAATAATAGAATGAAATCCTATTTAATCCTATTTTGTATTTGTTGCTTTATTTCATGTAAAAATGACGATAAACAAGAGATTGATTGTGCTTTGTTTGATCCTTTTATACCTAGCCTTTTTATAAAACTTATTGATAGTGACGGAAATAACTTAATTGAAAATAACACTTATAAAGCTGATGAAATTAAGGTGTTATTTAATGATTATACTTATTCCAATGTTGTCTTTAATGATGTTCAAGGTATTGAAAACTTAATAGTATTGAACCTAATTGGAGTAGATGGGGAGAACACTTTAAAAATTCAATTATCTAATGAAGTAACTGATACTTTAATTTTAAACCTAACCGCAGAATCTCATATTTGTGATTGGACTTTTTTTAAATTAAATTCTGCAATCTATAATGGAGTTCTTCAAGAGTTAGAGGATTTTAATGGCAATTATTTAATAACGGTAGTAAAATAAATAATACAACTTATTTTATAATTACTTTCTAACCACAGTTTTTAACATGCTATGATCAGATTTTAAAGAATAAAACTTCTCAGTTTTTAAAACCTTTAAATCTTTTGAGACCCATATATGATCTAATGACAGAACAGGTAAATTATTGAACCATGTCTCTCTAAAACCATTTCCTTTTTTATTAAATGCTTGATTAAAATCCTTTTTTATTTGTTTTAAATAAACAGATTCATATGGCGTATTAAAATCTCCTAAAACAATCGTGTTTGTCTTTTTAATAATGTTTTTACTAACAAATATTAGTTCAGGTTCTCTAGAAATATCTATACTTCCCTGAACATCAATAGCATAAAAATTAACTCCCCAAGTTTTAAAATTAATTACAGATGTTCCTTTTTTAGATATATTTTCACTTTCAATGATTAATAACTTTTTTGAAAAGATAAATATTTCTCTTTGAGATTTATAAAAATAGTAGTTTGGATATTTTATTTTTAATCTATTAATATTATTTTTTTCTGATTCCACTAACACCATAACATCTGGAATATGTTCGTTTTCAAGATTAACGGTTTGAAAATCATTATCATGAGATGCATTCCAAAAAACCACTTCTATGGCATTTTTATCAATTTTATCTGGAAAATGGATTTTAAAACTTCTACCTAGCCATAGTAGCATCAGAACTGAAGCTATTATTAAATTATATCGTCTCCATTTTTTAGTAAGAACAACAGACAATGATAATACAATAAAAATAATAACAGGTAAAGGAATGGCATAAAAAAATAAAGAAGACCAATAGGTGCGTTCTTTAATAATAAAGTGTATTGCTAATAGCCCTGCAATAGTTACAACATTTATAAGTTGTAAAACAATTTTGAATATTTTTAATACTATCTTAATGAAAACCCTTTTGCTGCCCACCACGGATGAATTTCAATAATTAAACGGCCTGCTTTTACCATTGGATCTAAATTTGCTAAACTATCTGCCATACTTAAAGTTGGTACATTATAAATAGTCAAGCCTCTTATAGCTCCATCGTCACCAAATGGTCCAGAAATATCTGCATAGCCTAATTCATACATTTTACTTAAATGAGCCAGATGTAATAATTGCAAACTATCTGCTTCTTCTTTGGTTTGAGAACGTGTTGGTCCACTTTTTAAAAATGCTATAAAATATTGTTGCATCAAAATAGTATCGTTTGTTTTTTCATCAACATAATCAAAGGTTTCAAAACCGCGATTTGTTAGTTCTTCCTTTAATTGTTTCAAGGTATTTTCAGTCCGTTTAGTTTCTAGAATTTCACTTTTTTCAACAGGCTTTTTACAAGCTATTATAAAGAGTAAAAAGAATAAAAGGAAAATTGCTTTTTTCATTTTTTCCAAGTTTTAAAAGGTCGTTTGCTTAACTGTGAATTATAGTAATCAATATTTCCTGTTACTTCGTCACCAATCCATTTAGGTTTATTAATAATCTCATTTACGGTTTTAAGTTCTGCTTCTGCTATAATTAACCCTTCATTATCTCCTTGAAAAACATCAACTTCAAAAATATGTTTTTCAAATTTAACCTCATAACGCATTTTTTCAATAATTCCTTTCTCGCAAAGCTTTAATAACAACTTAGCGTCATCTGATGAAATTTCCTTTTCCCATTCAAATCGCGTTAAACCACCATCCGATGACAGTCCTTTAACTGTAATAAATCCTTGATTTCCATTTGTCCTAACCCTAACAGTTCTATCTTTATTAGTATTTAAAAACCCCTGAATTATTTTTGTTTTTTTATATGCTTCGTTTTTAAATTCTTCAGACGTCACTAAAAACTTACGTTCTATTTCAATCATAAACCATTCGCAATTTGTTGAATTTCATTTGATGGGATTCTTCCCGACCTATATTCATTATTAGCTAACCAAATCATAGTTTCAACAATTATTTTAGCATGAATTGAGCGATACCTTTTTAAATTTCCAATTAAAAAAGGATTTAAAATACTCATAAGAACTTTTGCCACTTTTTCAGCAAATCGGTTTTCATTTCTTGAGCCACCAATTAATGATGGTTGAAGAATATAGATGTTTTGAATTTTACTTCTCAAAACATCCTCTTCCATTTTGCCTTTGGTTCTATTATAAAAAATCTTACTCATTTTATTAGCTCCTAAAGCTGAAATGACGACGAACGTATCAATACTCATTTTTTCGCAAAGCCATGCCAAAGTAACAGGAATACCATAATCTATCTTAAGATACTGTTCTTTATTAGGTGTTTTAGCTTTGGTGGTACCGATACAACAAAAAACCTCATCAGCTATCAATAAATGCTGCTGTTTTTCAAGATCAAATAAATCCATCAAATGCTCTTCAAGCTTTGGATGCTTCAAATTGCAAGTATTTCTACTAAATAATTTAATGGTCTGGTATCTGTCGTCGTCCAGAAGGCTTTGCAATAATAGTCCTCCAGTTAAACCTGTTGCCCCAATGATAATTGCTGTTTTTCCCATGGCATATAATTCTCTTTGATAAAGATATTATATTTTTACAAGATGTCTCAGATTCCATCTAATAGAAAAATAATTCATATTGATATGGATGCATTTTACGCCTCTGTTGAGCAAATGGATAATCCAGAACTTAAAGGCAAACCAATTGCTGTAGGTGGCAGTGAAAAGCGTGGCGTTGTGAGTGCAGCTAGTTATGAAGCCAGAAAATATGGGGTAAAAAGTGCGATGAGTGGTATTCAGGCTATACGAAATTGCCCTGATCTCATTTTCGTAAAACCTCGTTTTGATAGATATCATGAAATTTCAAAACAAATTCGCGCTATTTTCTTCGATTATACAGATTTAGTTGAGCCCCTTTCATTAGATGAAGCCTATTTAGATGTTACACACAACAAAAAAGGAAATCCTAGTGCTAGTTTAATTGCCAAAGACATACGAGAACGTATTTTTAAAGAAATTGGGTTAACGGCTTCTGCTGGCATCTCAACAAATAAATTCATAGCCAAAGTTGCCAGCGATTATAATAAACCTAACGGTCAAAAAACAGTAAATCCTGAAGAAATTCTTACATTTTTAGAACAATTAGATATTAGAAAATTTTATGGAGTAGGTAAGGTAACTGCAGAAAAAATGTATCAGCTTGGCATTTTTACTGGAAAAGATTTAAAATCAAAAACTCTCGAGTATTTAGATGAGCATTTCGGTAAATCAGGTAAATTTTACTTTTACGTCGTTAGAGGCATTCATAATAGTGAAGTAAGGCCAAACAGAGTTAGAAAATCATTAGCTGCAGAACACACTTTTAATGAAAATCTTTCTAGCGAAATATTCCTGATTGAGAAATTAGTGCAGATAACAAGTGAAGTCTCAAAACGATTAAAAAAAAGTAATATTGCTGGTAAAACAGTGACTTTAAAAATTAAGTATAGTGATTTCTCATTGCAAACCCGTAGCAAAACCCTGCATTATTTTATAAGCGATAAATCAATGATTTTGGAAACTGCTAAAGATCTTTTGTTTCAAGAAAAGCTGAGCAATTCAGTGCGATTATTAGGCGTGTCCTTATCTAATTTAAATACTGAAACAAAAAAACTACAAGAACAAAAAAGTGTAAGTGTTCAGTTGAAATTTGAGTTTTAATTTTATTTAGGTAGTATTATATAAAAAGGTCCGCTTTTAATATCAAAAGTGGACCTTTTTAAAAATATTAAAATTTCTTTGATTTATACTGGACAGGAAGTAATTTCAGTTACACGTAACGTATTAACCATTCCTTTATCTTGAATTGGCATAGCAGCCAAACTAATAAGCATATCTCCTTCTTCAAGATAACCCATCTTACAAGCAATGTTATTTACATCTTCAATCGTTTCATCGGTACTAACAAATCTATCATAGTAAAAAGCCCTTACCCCCCAAAGCAGACTTAACTGAGTAAGAATTCTTTGATTTGAAGTAAACACTAATATGTGAGATAATGGTCTCCAAGCTGAAATTTGAAAAGCTGTATATCCACTATTTGTTAATGTTGAAATGGCTTTTGCATTTATTTCATTCGCCATATTAGCAGCATGATAACATATTGATTTTGTGATATAGCGATTCGTACGAATATGTGGTGGTAATTGCGGAACCTGAATAAGTGGAGAATCTTCAACTCTTTTTAAAATATTAGCCATTTGTCTAATAACTTGAATTGGATACTGCCCTACCGATGTCTCACCAGAAAGCATCACCGCATCAGCTCCGTCCATTACTGAGTTTGCCACATCATTAACTTCCGCTCTTGTTGGTGTTAAACTAGTAATCATTGTTTCCATCATTTGTGTTGCAATAATGACAGGAATCCTAGCTTTTTTTGCTCTTAGCACCAATTGCTTCTGAATAAGTGGCACCTCTTCAGCTGGAATTTCCACACCTAAATCACCACGAGCCACCATGATACCATCACAATTTGCTACAATTTTATCAATGTTCTCAACAGCCTCAGGCTTTTCAATTTTTGCTATTATTGGGATTTTATCCTCGCTGTTTTCATTTATTAAATCACGAAGCTGCATCAAATCTTCAGCATGACGCACAAATGATAAAGCGATCCAATCTACTTGTTGCTTAATAGCGAATAGGGCATCTTCAATATCTTTTTCTGTTAATGCAGGTTGTGAAATATTCGTATTAGGTAAGTTGACACCTTTTTTGGATTTTAAAGGACCTCCTTGAATAACCTTAGCTTTTACTTCACTTTTTTTGTCCGTTGAAATAACTTCAAAAATTAATTTTCCATCATCTAAAAGAATTCTTTCTCCAGGCTTAGCATCCTGAGGAAATCTTTCATACGTCATGTAAACTCGCTCTTTTGTCCCTTCAAATCGTTCCCCAGTTGCGAATATAATTTCATCACCAGGATGAACAACAACCTCTCCTTTCATCACCCCAACTCTAAGTTTTGGACCTTGTAAATCTCCTAAAATTGCACAGTTATATCCATATTCCTTATTAAGTTCACGTATTATTTTAATACGCTCACTCACATCATTATAATCTGCGTGGGAGAAATTTATTCTGAATACATCTACACCTTCATCAAGCATTCCTTTTAATACTTCTTTTGTACTTGATGCTGGCCCTAATGTGGCTACTATTTTAGTTTTTTTTCTGATTGGCATTAGTTAAAAATTAAATTATCTAAAGATTTTAATTGTCTTTGATCAACAGTATAAGCCGTTGCAATTTGAGGAATCCCAAGTATTGTATTTACAATTTGCTTTTCCTTATTAATAGTAAGTTCATCATCTATTTTTAAGAGATAATTAACGTTTTTTAATTCGGGCAATAAATTATATGTTTTAGTAATATGTTGTGTTTCATTAAATAATAAACCTGAATTATATTGTTTATAATCATTTGTTTTACAAATATTAGATACTAAATTCCAGAATATTAGTTGCTTTTTATCTTCCCAATTAAATATGGAGTAGGCCGATTTACCATTTTTAAAATCTAAATCAGCTTTTTTTCTGCATAGATTAAGCCCTAAATTCTTATTAAGAAGATATGCTAAACGATAATCTTCAATTGTGCAATGAATTGCTATTAAAGAGAAAATCGCTTCATCAAAAACATCATCAAGAATAAGTCTGTGTACCGCCATAACTTATAAAAATCGATGTAAATATAATATTTAAAACATATCAAAGATATAAGTTTTTCTTAATCTTGAGTAGAAACTATAACTCAATCGTTATAGTTGTTGTATTTCTTTTAAACAAAAAAAATTAATGTGACATTTTTGTCTGAAACACATAAAATGCACGCTTTGAAGCCTTTTCTTCAGCTTTTTTCTTAGAGGTTGCACGTGCTTTTGCAATTACTTTATTATCTACAGACAACTTTACCGAAAAGTGCCTAGTTTCGTCATTACCGCTATCCTCATAAACATTATAATTAAATGTTTTTTTCTCCTTCTGGCACCATTCAATAAGTAAACTCTTGTAACTAATAACTCTTCCTTCTAACTGAGCGATGTCTACATATGGAATAATAACTCGCTTATAAATAAACTTTTCGCAGTAATTGAATCCTTTATCTAAAAAAATGGCTCCAATTAACGCTTCAAATAAATTCCCATGAATATTATCTCCAAACTGGGAAGCAGCTATTTTGCTTTCAATTAAATCAATAAGATTTAAGTCTTTACCTAATTCATTTAAATGTTCCCTACTTACGACTTTTGAGCGCATCTTAGTTAAATACCCTTCATCGCCTCCAGGAACTTCAAGATATAAGTGAGATGCTATAACAGCTCCTAACATAGCATCGCCTAAAAATTCTAATCGTTCATAATTAATAGCATTACCTTCATTGTCCTTAATATTCATAGAACGATGCGTAAATGCCGTTTTGTAAACATGAATATTCTTGGGTTTAAACCCTAAGATTTTTTTTAAATGAATAAAAAAATTCCCGCTGTTGTTAAAACGGGAATTCAATATGTTACGAATGGTTTTCAATCGGGGGAATTAATCTAATCTCTTAAATACTACGCAAGCATTATGACCGCCAAAACCAAAGGTATTACTCATACCCACTTTGACATCTCTCTTTTGAGCTTTATTTAAAGTTAAATTTAATTCCGGATCAATATTTTCATCTACTGTAGTATGATTAATTGTGGGAGGAACAACACCATGTTCCATTGCCAAAATTACCGAAATGGCCTCAATAGCACCGGCAGCACCTAGTAAATGACCAGTCATTGATTTTGTTGAATTAATATTTATATCTTTTGCGTGACTACCAAAAACTTTTGAGATTGCTTTAAGTTCAGCAACATCTCCTAATGGAGTCGATGTTCCATGCGTGTTAATGTGATCTACATCTTCAGGTTTTAACCCTGCATTTTCTAAGCAATTTTGCATTACTGCAACTACGCCAATACCATCAGGATGCGGAGCAGTCATGTGATAAGCATCAGATGATAATCCTCCTCCAACAAATTCCGCATATATTTTGGCTCCTCGTTTCTTAGCATGTTCATATTCTTCCAATACGATTGCTCCTGCCCCTTCGCCTAAAACAAAACCATCTCTACTTCCATCAAATGGGCGAGATGCCGTTTCCGGACTTTCATTTCTGGTTGACAGAGCATGCATTGCATTAAACCCTCCCATTCCAGCAATGGTTACAGCTGCCTCACTTCCGCCTGTTACTATTACATCACAATGTCCTAATCGGATAGAGTTTAGCGCATCAAACATAGCGTTAGCAGATGAAGCACAAGCAGAAACTGTTGTGTAATTAGGTCCCATAAAACCGTATTTTATGGAAATGTTTGCAGGTGCAATATCTGCAATCATTTTGGGAATAAAGAATGGGTTGAATCTTGGAGAGCCGTCACCAGAGGCAAAGTTTAAAACTTCGTCTTGGAATGTTTCCAATCCACCTATTCCTGCTCCCCAAATTACCCCTACTCGCAATTTATTAACTTCGTCAAGATTAAATTTAGCATCTGCAATTGCCTCATCAGCGGCAACCATAGCATATTGTGCAAACTTATCCATTTTACGAGCCTCTTTTCTATCAAGAAAATCGGTCGCCTCAAAGTTTTTTAACTCGCAAGCAAATTTTGTTTTAAACTTTTCGGTATCAAAATAGGTTATAGGTGCAGCTCCACTTTTACCACCAATTAAAGCATTCCAAAATTCATCTTTGGTATTGCCAATAGGTGTTAAAGCTCCTAATCCTGTAACTACAACGCGCTTTAATTCCATAAAAATTTTAGCTTATTTTGCAGCCTCTATATACGATATAGCTTGACCTACTGTTGCGATATTTTCAGCTTGATCATCTGGGATTTGAATATCAAATTCTTTTTCAAATTCCATAATTAATTCAACTGTGTCTAATGAGTCCGCTCCTAAATCGTTTGTGAAGCTAGCTTCAGTTACAACTTCGTTCTCATCAACTCCCAATTTGTCTACGATAATCGCTTTTACTCTTGATGCAATGTCTGACATAATCTTTTAATTTAAGGTTTTAATTAGTTGGCAAAAATAAAAAACTTTATTTTTAAAACACGACTTTAGTTTAAAAATATGATTCTAAATTTACCAAATAAGTTTTAAGTATTTATAATTTACTATCTATTTCTTAATTATTATTCTTTTTTTTGTTTGAAAATGTCACACAAAGAAGTGTTCTTAAATAATTAAGTATAGGCGCTTTTTAAAGATACTTATTTAATATTTAGCGAATTACAATTATCAATAGTTTAAAAAATTGAAAATGAAACGCATCATAATTTTTGCTTCAGGTTCCGGAACGAATGCCGAAAATTTAATTAAGTTTTTTAATACAAGAAAGGATGTTTCTGTTGTTCAAGTCTTAACAAATAATCCTTACGCTAAGGTAATTGACCGATGTAACAATTTAAAAGTTAGTTGTTTGTCATTTAATAGAACGGCGTTTTATGCTGAAAATCATGTTTTAGATCTTTTGAAAGCAATTAATCCAGATATTATCGTTCTTGCTGGTTTTTTATGGAAATTCCCAACACCTATTTTGGATGCTTTTGAAAATAAGGTCATAAATATCCATCCAGCTTTATTGCCTAAATATGGAGGGAAAGGCATGTATGGTATGCATGTTCACGAATCTGTAGTTGCAAATAAAGAAAGGGAGACCGGCATCACTATCCATTATGTTAATGAACATTACGATGAGGGAGCTGTAATTTTTCAATCGAAATGTGAAGTAAAAAGTAATGATTCTGCTGAAACCGTTGCGGCTAAAATCCATGAATTAGAAATGAGGCATTTCCCAAAAATCGTAGAATCCTTTTTATTTCCAAATGAGTAAAAAAAAGAAAAAATATTATACGGTTTGGAAAGGACATCATAAAGGAGTATTTGAATCCTGGGATGATTGTAAAGCACAAATCACCAATTATGAAGGCGCTCAGTATAAATCTTTTGAAAGTTTTGATGCTGCTAAAAAAGCTTTAAATAGTAACTATAAAGACTATATAGGAAAGTCAAAGTCTTTTAAAAGTGAATTATCTGCTGAACAACTCAAAAAAATTGGCCAGCCTAATTTTGATTCGATTTCAGTTGATGCTGCCTCAAGTGGAAATCCTGGCATAATGGAATATCGAGGAGTTGATACTAAAACAAAAAAACAATTATTTATCCAAGGCCCTTTTGAAGAAGGCACTAATAACATTGGGGAATTTTTAGCCATTGTTCATGGTTTAGCTTTGTTAAAAAAAAATAACAGTGATAAAATTATATATACAGATTCTAGAACAGCTATAAGTTGGGTGAAAAAGAAAACCTGTAATACCAAACTCGAATTAAACGAAAAAAACAAAGCCGTTTTTGAGCTGATTGAAAGGGCGGTTAATTGGTTAAAGACAAATAGTTTTAATACTGTTATTGTAAAATGGGAAACAAAAGCTTGGGGAGAAATCCCTGCAGATTTTGGAAGAAAATAATATTGATATACAATTAAAAATACTATTTTTAAAAATAATAATTTGTTAATTCGTCAGTAATGAAAAAAGAAATTTCTAGAAGAAATCTCCTTAAAACATTAGGTTTTGCCACAGGAGGTATATTGACAGTTCCACTTCATGGATTTAGCACTCCAAATATTAGAGTACATATTCCCAATAAATTAAAAAACCCGGCCCCAGAAAAACCTGTGACTGCTATCACTCTTGGTGCAGGTAACAGAGGAAACGTATATGGGGATTTTGCTATGAAATTTCCAGACCATTTAAATATTATTGGCGTCGCTGAACCTATTAAAATTAGAAATGAGCGGTATTGTACAAAACATAATATTAAACCTGAAAATAGTTTTGATACTTGGGAGCAGGTTTTCGAAAGACCTAAATTTGCCGATGCCATTATAATTACAACTCCCGATAATTTACATTATGACCCTTGCATGAAAGCGCTTTCAATGGGTTACGATATCTTATTAGAAAAACCTATTGCTCCCACAGAAAAGGAATGCCGAGATATATTAGCTCTGGCAAAAACAACAAATAGAATAGTTGGCGTTTGTCATGTTCTAAGATATTCTCCTTACTTTATTAAATTACGTGAATTAATTCAAAATGGAAGCATTGGAGAGTTAATAAGTATTCAGCATATTGAACCTATTGAACATATACATATGTCTCATAGCTATGTTCGTGGAAATTGGCACAATAGTAAAGAGACAACTCCCATAATTTTGGCTAAATCTTGCCACGACCTTGATATTTTAAGGTGGATGGTTGGAAAACCATGTAAAAAAGTCTCTGCTTTTGGGGACTTAAAATGGTTTAAAAAAGAAAATAAACCTGAAGGAGCAACGCCAAGATGCACTGATGGTTGTACTGTAGAGAATGAATGCCCTTATAGCGCATTGAAAATTTACTACAGAGAACGACAACGAAATTACGTTTTCGATCTTCCTGAAGATACTGACAAACAAGCGGAAGCAGTACTTAACTATCTAAAAACAACAAATTATGGTCGTTGTGTTTATCAAATGGATAACGATCAACCGGACCATTATGTCACCAATCTTCAATTTGAAGATGGCATTACAGCTGCCTTTAGTATGGAGGCTTTCACTTCGTATGAAGGAAGGCGCACGCGCATAATGGGAAGCCATGGAGACATAGTTGGAGACATGTCTAAATTTGTTTATACAAACTTCTTAACTAATGAAGAAACGGTATTTGAACTTGATAGTGATTCGCATGGTGGCGGCGATTGGAATTTAGCAGCAGATTGGGTTAAAGCTGTATCTCAACAAAATCCTGATTTATTATCATCGACTATTGATGCATCTGTTGAGAGTCATATTATGGGTTTCACTGCAGAAAAAAGCCGTATCGAAGGGCAAACAGAAAACGTAATACTTTAGTAAATCCAAAAAATTATATCAACTATATTTTAAAATTAAAAATGGAGAAAATTAAAAAACGTTATTTATCATTAGATGTGTTTAGAGGGTTAGATATTGCTTTAATGATTGTTGTAAATTCACCTGGAAAGTATTCCACTACCTTTTCTCCATTATTACATGCCGAATGGAATGGCTTTACATTAACCGATTTGGTTTTTCCTACTTTTCTTTTTATAGTTGGTAATTCCATGAGCTTTAGTATGGGGAAATATGAGTCCTTATCAAATAAAATATTTTTTTCAAAAGTGTTCAAAAGGACCTTAATTATTTTTCTGATAGGCTTCCTAATGTATTGGTTCCCATTTTTTGAAAATGGCACATTAACAAGTATCCATAATACACGTATTTTTGGGGTACTTCAGCGTATTGCCCTATGCTATTTAATTGCATCTGTTGTTTTACGATTTTTCAAAACAAAGGGCGCCATAATATTCAGTTTATTTGCGCTTATTTCGTATCCAATAATACTTTTAGCGTTTGGTGATTTGTCATTGCCCGGTAATGCCGTATTAAAATTAGACACTTGGTTAATTGGAGCTAGTCACATGTATCATGGTGATGGAATAGCTTTTGATCCTGAGGGATTATTAAGTACTCTGCCTGCTATTGCAAATGTCATTGCGGGATATCTTACAGGCATATTCCTTCAAAAAAGTGGTCAAAATTATAAAACAATAGCACAAATGACCCTACTCGGAGCTGTGTTGATTTTTATTGGACTAAGCTGGGATTTACTTTTACCATTTAACAAAAAACTTTGGTCAAGCTCTTTTGTTATACTTACCATTGGAATCGACTTGATTGTTTTATCATTATTAGTCTACCTTTTAGATATTTTGAATAAAACAAAATGGACCTATTTCTTTGAAGTCTTTGGTAAAAACCCCTTGTTCATTTATGTGCTTTCAGAGATACTTGTTATTACTTTATTTGTATCTAGAATTGGTGACAATTCTGCCTATGATTGGATTGCTGAAAACATATTTGTGTCATCACTTGGGGGATACGTAGGCTCTTTGGCATTTGCGCTTTCTATAATGCTTACTTGTTGGGTTGTTGGATTTTTTATGGATAAGAAGAAAATTTATATAAAAATATAATTCTGTACTTAAAAAATAAAGGCTTTTTTAGAATGCACTTTCTGAGTCAGAAGCTTATGAATTTCTTTTTCTAATTATAAGTTTATTGAAATATAACAAGCGATACTTTATCCAAATTTTGAGGAAAAATAAATTCGCTTTTTAGCTTTTAAAAAGTTTATATTTGCACAAAATTATTAACCCTCTTCATGAGTAAATTAGTCATTGTAGGTACTTTAGCGTTTGATGCTATTGAAACTCCTTTCGGTAAAACCGATAAAATACTGGGTGGCGCCGCAACTTTTATTGGTTTGTCGGCATCACAATTTGATATTGATTCTGCAGTTGTTTCTATCGTTGGAGGTGATTTCCCTCAAGATTACTTGGATTTATTATCTGGAAAAAACATAAATGTGTCTGGTGTTGAAATAGTTAAAAATGGTAAAACCTTTTTCTGGAGTGGGAAGTATCATAATGATATGAACACACGAGATACTTTAGTAACTGAGCTAAATACTCTTGCAGATTTCAACCCAAAAGTTCCTTTAAATTATCGCGATTCTGAAGTTGTAATGTTAGGGAATTTGCACCCTAATGTACAATTGAGTGTGTTAGATCAAATGACAGCTAAACCAAAGTTAGTCATATTAGACACCATGAATTTCTGGATGAATAGCGCTTTAACAGAATTACATAATGTTATTAAACGTATTGATGTTATTACTATCAATGATGAAGAAGCACGTCAATTAACCGGAGAGTATTCTTTAGTTGTTGCTGCAAGAAAAATTCATGAAATGGGACCAAAATATGTGGTGATTAAAAAAGGAGAACATGGTGCTTTATTATTTCATAATGATAATGTGTTTTATGCTCCTGCACTACCTTTAGAGGAAGTTTTTGATCCAACAGGTGCTGGCGACACGTTTGCTGGTGGATTTGCTGGCTATATTGCAAAAACAGGAGATATTTCGTTTGAAAACATGAAGAATGCTGTTATCTATGGATCCACACTAGCGTCGTTTTGTGTTGAAAAATTTGGAACCGAACGCATGAAAAATTTGACACATGACGAGGTTCATAAACGATTATTGCAATTTAAAAAATTAACACAATTCGATATAACATTAACATAAACAAACGCGCTCAAAATAGAGCGCGTTTTTTATTTATATAAATAAAACAAAATACTACTGAAATGAGTGATGCGTTAAAACACGAATGCGGAATTGCTGTTTTAAGACTTTTAAAACCTTTAGAGTTCTATAAAGAAAAATATGGAAGTGCGTTTTATGGAGTCAATAAAATGTATCTGATGATGGAAAAACAGCATAACAGAGGTCAAGATGGAGCTGGTTTTGCAAGTATAAAATTAGACACAAAGCCTGGTGAACGCTATATAAGTAGGGTGAGATCTATCGCACAACAACCTATTCAAGATATTTTTGCTCAAATAAACCAAAGAATTAACAAAGAGTTTACAGAAAATCCTGAATATGTAGATAGTGTCGAACTTCAAAAAAAGAATATTCCCTATATAGGTGAAGTCTTTTTAGGACACGTTAGATATGGTACTTTTGGGAAGAACAGTGTTGAAAGCGTTCATCCCTTTTTAAGACAAAATAACTGGCAGCACAGAAATCTTATTCTTGCCGGAAACTTTAACATGACCAATGTTAAAGAATTGTTTCAAAACCTAATTGATTTAGGTCAGCATCCAAAGGAGTATACCGATACTATTACCATTATGGAAAAAATAGGTCATTTTTTAGATGATTCTGTAAGCAAAATATATAAAGATTTAAAAAATGAAGGTTATAGCAAAAATGAGTGTTCTCCTCTGATTGCTGAGCGTTTAAACGTTGCTAAAATACTTAAGAGAGCTGCTAAAAACTGGGATGGCGGTTATGCAATGGCTGGATTACTAGGTCACGGAGATTCATTTGTATTAAGAGATCCTGCAGGAATTCGTCCAGCATATTATTATAAAGATGATGAAATTGTTGTGGTTGCTTCTGAGCGTCCTGTGATTCAAACGGTATTTAATGTAAAATATCAAGATGTTAAAGAGTTGGAGCCTGGTCATGCTATTATCACAAAAAAATCTGGTAAAACTGCCATTAAGAAAATATTAAATCCTTTAGAACGAAAAGCGTGCTCATTTGAACGCATTTATTTTTCAAGAGGTAGTGATGCTGAAATTTATCAAGAACGAAAAATGCTTGGTAGATTGCTCATGCCAAAAGTTTTAGACGCTATTAACAAGGATATTAAAAATACTGTTTTTTCATATATCCCAAATACGGCAGAAACTTCCTTTTACGGAATGATTGAATCGGTAGAAGATTTCCTCAATAAAAAGAAAACCAAAGCTATTCTAAGCGGAAGCAGAAATTTATCAGCAGAACGGGTTACCGAAATTTTATCTCAAATGCCGCGAATTGAAAAGATAGCCATTAAAGATGTTAAACTAAGGACTTTTATTACAGAAGACAGTAGCCGTGATGACTTAGTAGCACACGTTTATGATGTAACTTATGGGGTTATTAAACGGACTGATAATTTGGTTATTATAGATGATAGCATTGTTCGAGGGACTACTCTAAAGATGAGTATTATAAAAATGCTTGACAGATTGAATCCTAAAAAAATTGTTATAGTTTCTTCAGCACCGCAAATACGTTATCCCGATTGTTACGGTATAGATATGGCAAATCTTGAAAGTTTAATTGCTTTTAAAGCTGCATTAGAGCTACTTAAAGAATCAAACAACTTTGACATTGTAAAAGAAGTATATGATAAATGCATTCTTCAAACAGATTTAGAAGACAGACAAGTTAAAAACTTTGTTAAGGAAATTTATGAACCGTTTACAGATGAACAAATCTCGGATAAAATAGCAGAGTTATTAACTGGTGACAATGTTAAATCTGAAATTAAAATAATATTCCAGTCAGTTGAAAATTTACATAAGGCTTGTCCAAAACATTTGGGTGATTGGTATTTTACGGGTAACTACCCAACAGTAGGCGGAAACAGAGTTGTTAACCGTGCATTTATTAATTTTTATGAAGGAAACAAAAAACGGGCCTATTAATTAATAAAAAAATATTTAGTGGCACTTTATCTATGAAAACTACATTTAATCTAATAAAAATGCGTTTTATCTAAAAAATAGAACTTTTATCTAAAATACGTATAAATTGGTACTACCATAACATAAGTAGGTTAAGTTCATGGTAGATTTGGGGCAAAAAAAGGTGAACTTCTGTTCGCCTTTTTTTATGCCCTTTTTAACTTCTACTCCATTTACTCATCTTTAATACACCTATACCGTTTATCTTTTAAGCTAATAAATTAGTAGTTGAACTAAAATATTTTTGTAGTTGTTAGTAGCTGCATACATTTGAATCACCATAACATAAGTAGGTTAAGTTCATGGTAGATTTGGGGCAAAAAGGTGAACTCTCGTTCACCTTTTTCATTTTAAAAAACATATTCAATTTATATAAATAAAAAAGCGTCTGGATTTTTCCAGACGCTTTTTTATAATATTACTTAATCACATTCTTATCTATTTTCCTTCAGCATATCGCCTTTCAACTTCATTCCAATTAATTACATTAAAAAAGGCATTGATATAATCTGGACGACGGTTTTGATAGTTTAAATAATACGCATGTTCCCAAACGTCAATCCCTAAAATTGGTGTTCCTCCACAAGAAACTCCTGGCATTAAAGGGTTGTCTTGATTTGGAGTAGAACAAACCTCAACTTTTCCTCCTTTATGTACGCACAACCAAGCCCAACCAGAACCAAATCTAGTCGCAGCAGCTTTACTAAAGGCATCTTTAAAAGCATCTACAGAACCATAAGCCGCGATAATAGCATCTTTTAATTCTCCAGATAAATACCCTTTTCCTTCTGGGTTCATTACATTCCAAAATAAAGAATGGTTGAAAAACCCTCCTCCATTATTTCTTACAGCAGCATTATTCATATCCAAATTTGAAAGAATATCTCCAATTGACTTATTTTCTAGAGCTGTTCCTGCAATTGCTGCATTTAAATTATTGGTATATCCTTGGTGGTGTTTTGTATGATGTATCTCCATTGTGCGAGCGTCAATATGAGGCTCTAAAGCGTCATATGCATATCCTAATTTTGGTAATTCAAAAGCCATAATTATTTTGTTTTAATTTATTAATATTCTATTCAAGCCAAATTTACGTATAAATGCCCTCAATTAAAAATAATTAATAGTTATGAACTCATTGATAGTTTTTATCTTGTAGGCAAAATTTGTTTTTGTGCAGAACACCTCTTCTTTTACAATTTATAATGCATCTGCAGGCAGCGGTAAGACCTATACCCTTGTAAAAGAATACCTTAAGATATTATTAAAATCTAAAAAAAAAGAACCCTTCAAACACATTTTAGCTATCACCTTTACTAATAAAGCAGTAGCTGAAATGAAAGAACGCATAATTGAAACCCTTAAAGAATTTTCAAACGACGCAATTTTATCGCAACCAAACAGCATGTTTCTGTCTATTTGCGAAGAACTTGAAATAGAAGCTTCTTCACTTCATTCAAAATCTAAAAAACTTTTAGAAGCTATTTTGCATAACTATGCGGCTTTTGATATTTCTACAATAGATGGATTTACACATAAATTAATTAGAACTTTTGCTCACGACCTAAAGCTTCCATTAAATTTTGAAGTGGAACTTGATCAAGAATCACTTTTAAATGAAGCTGTAGACAGTTTATTGTCTAAAGCTGGGATAGAAAAAAATCTCACTAAAGTTTTAGTTGACTTTGCCATTGAAAAGGCTGATGAAGATAAAAGTTGGGACTTGTCCTTTGATTTTAATAAGATTGCTAAACTTCTTATCAATGAGAATGATATTCCATTTATTGAATCTTTTAAAGAAAAATCTATTGATGACTTTAATAGTCTCAAAATTTTATTAAAAGATGAAATAAAGCTTACAGAGAAAAATATTGTTGAAGCAGCCAATAAAGTATTGACTTTAATAGATGAATGTGGTTTAGAATTTAGTGATTTTTCAGGGGGATATTTGCCTAAACATTTTAAAAATTTAGCTGAAAAAAAACTGGATTTAAACTTTGAAACCAAATGGCAACTAGATTTAATTGAAAATAATTCGCTTTACCCAAAAAGAGTAAAACCAGATATTAGTGCTGTTATAGACTCGATTCAACCCGAATTAATAATAGCCTTTAATGAAACAAAGCAAAAGGTTTATCATCTTAAATTCCTACAGGCCTTTTATAAAAACATCACTCCTTTATCAGTTTTAAACGCGATCAATAATGAACTTGATGTCCTTAAAAGTGAGCAAAATAAAATGCTTATTTCTGAATTTAATACCATAATCAGTAATGAAATTAAAAACCAACCGACTCCCTTTATATATGAGCGGATTGGCGAAAAATTTAATCATTATTTTATTGATGAGTTTCAAGACACCTCATTATTACAATGGGAAAATTTAATTCCTCTAATAAATAACTCTCTTTCAACAGAAAATGGCAGTGCCATGCTGGTTGGAGATGCTAAACAAGCTATTTACAGGTGGCGGGGCGGAAAGGCCGAACAGTTCATTGATTTGTTTAATGATACTAATCCCTTCCAAGTTGATAAAAAAGTTAATAATCTTCCAACAAACTATAGGAGCTACAAAGAGGTTGTAGATTTTAACAACGGTTTCTTTAAATTCTTGGCGACTCGTGTTTTTAATAATAAAGCCTATGAATCGCTTTATGAAAACGCCATTCAAACCAATTCTAAACAAGATGGAGGCTATGTTAATTTTTCGTTTTTAGAAATCACAAAAGAGGATGACCGAGATGAGCTTTATGCTTCAAAAGTATATGAAACTATTGATTTATGCCTTCAAAACAATTTCAACCTGGAGGATATTTGTGTTTTAGTTAGAAAGAAAAAAGATGGTATTGCTATCGCTAATTATTTAAGTCAAAAAGAAATTCCTATTATTTCTTCTGAAACCTTATTGATTTACAACGCACCAGAAGTCATTTTTATAAATAATGTTCTTACATTTTTAATTCAGCCTAAAAACAATGAGGTCAAAGTGGCTATTTTGAGCTTCTTGGCATCACTTTTTAAAATTGAAAACAAACATGAATTTTTTAGCAATAAACTTCAATTATCTGCAATTCAATTATTCAGAAGTTTTGAGAAGTACGGCGTTTATATAAATAGCAACTCATTAACGGAACTTTCATTATTTGAATTAGTTGAAACTATCGTAAGAACCTTTGGCTTAGTTAAAACATCTAATGCTTATGTTCAATTTTATTTAGATGTTGTTTTAGATTATACACAGAAAAAAGGTTCAGATATTTCAGGCTTTTTAAATTATTTCGAAAAGAAAAAAGACAGCTTAAGTATTGTTTCTCCAACCGGGCAAAATGCGGTTCAAATTATGACTATTCATAAAGCTAAAGGCCTTGAATTTCCTGTAGTAATTTTTCCATATGCAGATTTAGATATTTACTTTGAAAAAGAGCCTAAAGAATGGTTCTCATTAGATAAAGAAAAATTTAATGATTTTGAATATACGCTTTTAAATTATTCGAAAGACTTTGAGAACTTTGGAGAGGAAGGATTATCCATTTTTAATGCTCATCAATCTGAACAAGAGCTTGATAATATTAATCTTTTGTATGTTACTTTAACAAGGGCAATAGAACAATTATTTGTGATTTCAACCAAGGACATTTCCGCAAAAGGAGAAGTTAATACTAAAAAATACTCCGGATTATTTATTAATTATCTTTCTCATTTAGGGCTTTGGAATGAATCTGATTTAATTTATGATTTTGGCTCACAAAAAAAATCTAGTAGTCAAACAGCAAAAAAAATCACTCTAGAAGAACAAGAATTTATTTCAACCGCAAAAGAAGATCATAATATCAATATCGTTACTAATTCAGGTTATTTGTGGGATTCTAATCAAGAAGAAGCTATTGAAAAAGGAAATCTTATTCATAACATAATGTCTAAGATAAATACAAAGGGAGATGTTGAATTTGTTATTAATGACTTTATAGAATCGTCAATTATAAATAAACCACAAGCTCAAATACTCCATAAAATAATCATAGAAATAGTTGAACACCCAAAACTTGTAGCTTGCTTTAACTCGGATAATATTATTTATAATGAACGTGATATTATTACCAAACAAGGACAGATTTTAAGACCGGACCGAGTTATTATAAATTCAAAAAACGAAGCGATTATCATTGATTATAAAACTGGAAAGGAAGATAAAAGTCATGTCCAGCAGTTAATCTCCTATCAGGATGTATTAGAATTAATGAAACTTAAAGTCATTAAAAAAATTCTTGTATATATAAATGAGACTATTCAAGTAAAAGAATTATAAATTTGTAAAAAATAATAACATGTACGGCAAACTAAAACAGCACCTAAAAAAAGAGCTTCAATCTATTGAAGACAATGGGCTTTTTAAAAAAGAACGAATAATAACCTCTGCTCAAGGAGCAGAAATCACCTTAAATACTGGAGAAACCGTTTTAAATTTTTGTGCTAACAATTATTTAGGATTATCATCTCATCCTGATGTTATTCAAGCAGCCAAAGACACCATGGATACACATGGTTTTGGAATGTCTTCCGTTAGGTTTATCTGCGGAACCCAAGATATACACAAAGAATTAGAGCAAAAAATTGCCGATTTTTATCAAACTGAAGACACTATTTTATATGCTGCTGCCTTTGATGCTAATGGAGGTGTTTTTGAACCTTTATTTGATGCTGAAGATGCCATTATATCAGACTCCTTAAACCATGCTTCTATCATAGATGGTGTTCGTTTATGCAAAGCGGCAAGATATCGTTATGAAAACAGTAATATGGCCGATTTGGAAGCACAACTTATTGCTGCCAATAAAAATGGAGCCAGATTCAAAATTATTGTCACTGATGGTGTCTTTTCTATGGATGGACTAGTAGCGCCTTTGGATAAAATTTGTGATTTAGCAGACAAATATGATGCTTTGGTAATGATCGATGAATGCCATGCCGCTGGGTTTATTGGAAAAACCGGTAGAGGAACACTGGAAGAAAAGGGCGTAATGAACAGAATTGATATAATTACAGGAACATTGGGCAAAGCATTAGGCGGGGCCATGGGTGGCTATACGACAGGTAAGAAAGAAATTATAGAATTATTACGTCAACGCTCTAGACCTTATTTGTTTTCAAATTCTCTTGCTCCTGCTATTGTTGGCGCCTCAATTAAGGTATTCGATATGCTTTCAAAGGATACAAGTTTGCGTGATACGTTAGAATGGAATACTAATTATTTCAAAAAGGGCATGAAAGCTGCAGGTTTTGATATTATTGATGGAGACTCTGCTATCGTCCCGGTTATGCTTTACGATGCAAAACTGTCACAGACTATGGCCAATATGCTTTTAAAAGAGGGAATTTATGTTATAGGGTTCTTTTTTCCCGTTGTACCGAAAGAAAAAGCAAGAATTAGAGTACAATTGTCTTCAGCACATACAAAACAGCATCTAGACAAGGCTATTAATGCATTTACTAAGGTCGGAAAAGCATTAAAAATCATATAAAATTGCTTGGAACTACTGATTATTACAAGGTTTCTTCAATTTTTTTATATATTTATCTTTGTTAATAAAATTTAACAACTTACTTTTGTTACAATTAACACTTAAAATAAAACTTTTGAATATGAAAAATCTTAGCAGATTATTGTTCGCTATGTTGCTTGTACTTGGTTATAGCAACGTTAATGCGCAAGACAAAAACAACCCTTGGCAAATAACCCTTGGGGTAAACGCAGTTGATTTATACCCAGTGGGAGAAGATGCTCCTCAAGGAGATATGTTCGCTGAATTTTTTAATGTTGGTGATCACTGGAACATTTTACCTTCTGTATCATCAGTCTCTGTATCTAAATACTTAAGTGATGGTTTCTCTTTTGGAGTAGCTGGATCTTTAAACAAAATCTCTAAATTTGGAGATGCTGAAGTAAGTGACTTATCTTACTATGGTGTTGACGGTACTATTAAATACAACTTCCTTGAAGGAAAATCTTTTGATCCTTTTGTAGGCGTTGGTGGAGGTTACACTTGGGTTGATGACATCGGAGCTGGTACTTTAAACGGTACTCTTGGTTTCAATTTATGGTTCAGTGAAAACGTAGGTTTAACTGTTCAATCTTCTTACAAACATGCCTTTGAAGACTATTTATCTACTCATTTCCAACATACTGCTGGTATCTCTATCAAATTTGGTGGAACTGATACTGATGGTGATGGTATTTATGATAAAGATGATGCTTGTCCAGATGTTGCTGGTTTAGCAGCATTCAACGGATGTCCTGACACTGATGGTGATGGTATTGAAGACAGTAAAGATGATTGTCCTAATGAAGCTGGTTTAGCTGAGTTTAATGGTTGTCCTGATACTGACGGTGATGGTGTACCTGATAAAGATGACAAATGTCCTACAGTTGCTGGTTTAAAAGCTTTAGCTGGTTGTCCTGATGCTGATGGCGATGGAGTAACTGACGCTGATGATGCTTGTCCAACTGTTGCTGGTCCTGCTGCTAATAAAGGATGTCCTTGGCCTGATACTGATGGTGACGGTGTAATCGATAAAGATGATCAATGTCCAGATGTTAAAGGAACTGTTGCTAACAATGGTTGTCCTGAAGTAACTGAAGCTGTTAAAGCTGCATTAAATGCTTATGCTAAAACTATTTTATTTGATACTGGTAAAGCAAGTATTAAGTCACAATCTGCAGGTGTATTAAACGATATCGTAGGTATCTTAAATGAGTACACTAATGCTAAATTTACTGTTGAAGGTCATACAGACAGTACAGGTAGTGAAGCTAATAACCAAAAATTATCTGAATCAAGAGCTGCTGCTGTAAAAGACTATTTAGTAGCAAATGGTGTTGACGGTTCTAGACTTTCATCTGTAGGTTATGGTGAATCTAAACCAATTGATAATAACAAAACTAGCAAAGGTAGAGCTAACA
This sequence comes from Flavobacteriales bacterium, assembly GCA_024641135.1. Lineage (GTDB taxonomy): Bacteria > Bacteroidota > Bacteroidia > Flavobacteriales > Flavobacteriaceae > Yeosuana. The sequence goes on along the minus strand of JAHEDS010000010.1, from coordinate 3,987 downwards.
ACAGACGTGTTGAAATTAACCTAGTTAAATAATTTATTTAACTAAATAAAATAATAAGTTTAAAACGCTTCGGATATCCGAAGCGTTTTTTATTTTTATATAATGGCTACTTTTATTTTTGACGTATTAAAAGATTTACAAAATAAAAAACGAAATCTTTCTTCAATAACTTTTGTTTTACCAAGTAAGAGAGCGGGCATATTTTTAAAATATCAACTATCTCAAATAGTTGATAACACCATTTTTGCTCCTAAAATATTAAGTATCGAGGAGTTTGTTGAAGAATTAGCACAAACAAAAACAATCTCTAATACAGAACTTCTTTTTGAATTTTATAACACTTATATAGCGTTAACGCCCAAAGACCAGCAAGAACCCTTTGAATCTTTCTCAAAATGGGCACAAATCTTACTTCAAGACTTTAATGAAATAGACAGATATCTTATTCCACAAAAAAAGATATTCAATTATTTAAGTGCCATTCAAGATATTACGCATTGGTCTCTAGAAGAAAATAAAACAGATTTTATAAAAAACTACTTGTCTTTTTGGAACAAAATATTTAAGTATTACTCATTATTCACCGAACAATTATTATTAAAAAAATCAGGATATCAAGGTTTAGTCTACAGAGAAGCGGTTGAAAATTTAGAAACTTATATTCAAAATAATCAACACACAGAACATGTCTTTCTTGGGTTTAACGCCCTAAACACTTCTGAAGAAACAATTATACAAGAACTACTTCAAAACGGTTTAGCAGAAATTTACTGGGATATTGACGAAATTTTTATAAATAATTCCGTTCATGATGCTGGATTATTTACACGATCACATAAAAACAACTGGAACTATTTTAGAAGCAATAACTTTAATTGGGTTACTAATAATTATTCAAAAAATAAGAATATTTCTGTTTACGGAATACCCAAAAACATCGGTCAGGCTAAATACATTGGCACCATATTAAATACCATAAAAAAGGACAATGTTTCTTTAAATAATACAGCTGTTGTTCTGGGGGATGAAAATTTATTGATTCCTGTTTTAAACTCGCTTCCATCAAACATAAATGCATTAAATATTACCATGGGATTCCCTTTAAAGTCAATTCCATTGGCCTCATTATTTGAGCACTTATTTCATCTTCACAAAAAGCCTTCGAAATCTTTTTATTTCAAAGACATTATTTTGATAGTTTCTCATCAATTTATTAGACCATTGTTCTTTTTAAACGAGATAGATTACGCTTCAATACTTATAGAAACTATTGAAAGAAATAACTTAATTTTTATTAGTGTTGAACGACTAAAAGAAATTACTGAAGAAAAATGTAATGAAATTATAGCGCTATTGTTTTCAAAATGGAACGAATCTATTAGTGCTGTATTAAAAAATTGTTCTGAACTTATTCTAAATATAAAATCCTATTTAGATTTAAATAAATCTTCCAATCTTCTGTCTCTAGAATATTTGTTTCGTTTTAATGAATTATTCAATGAATTGACAAAATTAAACTCCAAATTTCATCACATACAAGATATTTCAACGCTATACAGCATATACAAAGAGTTATTAAGTTCAGAAACATTAGATTTTAAAGGGGAACCATTACAGGGTTTGCAAATCATGGGAATGTTGGAATCTCGGGTTTTAGATTTTGAAACTGTCATTATTTCATCTGTAAATGAAGGCATTCTACCAGCTGGAAAAAGCAATAATTCATTCATTCCATTCGATGTAAAATTAGAGAATAAGCTTCCCACTTATAAAGAAAAAGACGCTGTTTATACCTATCACTTTTACCGGTTATTACAGCGCGCCAAAAACATTTACATTTTATATAATACAGAATCTGATTCACTAACAGGTGGTGAAAAAAGTAGATTCATAACCCAATTGGAAACGGAGGGTATTCACAAAATTTCATATCACCTTATAACACCTAAGGTTCCAATATTAAATAAAAGCGTAAATACTATTGAAAAAACACCTGAAGTTATTGACCTCATCAAACAAGTAGCCAAAAAAGGCTTTTCACCCTCTTCCCTCACTAACTATATTAGAAACCCTATCGATTTTTATTATCAGAAAATATTAAACATCCAGGAATACGATGAAGCAGAAGAAACGGTGGCGGCAAACACCTTAGGTACAGTTATTCATAACACTTTAGAAGACTTTTACAAACCTTTAATAAATACATTTTTAAATGTTGACCATATAAAATCCATGAAGGTTCAAGTGGAAAAAACGGTAGCCCTTCATTTTAAAAACATTTATAAAGAAGGGGATATAACAAAGGGCAAAAATCTTATTATTTATGAAATTGCCAAACGCTATGTTTCAAATTTTTTAGATTTAGAGAAAAAGGATTTAGAAAAAGGGAATCAAATAAAAATTATAGCAATTGAAGCAGATAAATCTGTAAATATTGAAATACCTGAATTAAATTTTCCCATAATTATTAAAGGGAAAGTTGACCGTATTGATGAATATAATGGCATTAAAAGGATTGTTGATTATAAAACAGGAAAAGTAGCTCAAAATGAAGTGGAGATTGTGAGTTGGGACGATATTACTACAGACTATAAAAAGTACAGTAAAAGTTTTCAAATATTAGCATATGCTTATATGATATGTGAATCTAAACAAATTGAGCTGCCAGTTGAGGCCGGCATCATTTCTTTTAAGAATTTAAGAGCTGGAGTATTAAAATTTGCAGAAAAAGATAAAGCCGGTCCCTATGCTAAAAAAGAGCATTTAATCACTTCAGAAACTCTCGAAAGTTTTACAAATCAACTAAAAAAACTTATTTTAGAAATATGTAATCCCAGTATTCCTTTTACAGAAAAAGAATTATAATTATGATTAAAAACAGCATAGTCATTCAAGGCAATCATCAAAAACCAATTTTAATAGACTATCGCTACATATCCAATGGTTCATTAAAACCTGTTATCATATTTTGTCATGGTTATAAAGGATATAAAGATTGGGGAGCATGGAATTTAATGGCTAATGCATTTGCCGAAGCAGGATTTTGTTTTGTAAAATTCAATTTTTCTCATAATGGAGGCACCATAGAACAACCCATTGATTTTCCTGATTTAAATGCCTTTGGAAATAATAATTACACAAAAGAATTAGACGACTTAGAATCTGTTATTGATTGGGTCTGTTCAGATAAGGAGCTCATAAAAGAAGTCAATTTAAAAAACATAAACTTAACCGGGCATAGCAGAGGTGGTGGTATTGTAATCATTAAATCAGCCGAAGATTCAAGAATAAATAAAGTTATTAGTTTAGCTGGTGTTAGCGATTACAAGGTTCGTTTTCCTTCCGATAAAGCATTTGAAACCTGGAAAAAAGAAGGGGTTTACTTTGTTGAAAACGGACGAACTAAACAGCAAATGCCACACTATTTTCAATTTTACACCGATTTTATAAAAAATGAGAGCCGGTTAACTATTAAAACTGCCACAGAAAATCTTAATATTCCATTTTTAATTATTCATGGCGATGCCGATACGAGTGTTACAATACATGAAGCTGAAAATCTTCATAGATGGAACCCAAACAGTCAATTAGAAATTATTGAAGGTGCTAACCACGTGTTTGGAGCTTCACAACCATGGAAGGAAAATTATTTGCCACAACACCTTGAACATGTTATAGCTTTAATAAAATCCTTTATAAATTAAAAATGCCAGTTATAAAACCGGCATTTTTAATTTAATCTTCAAAAAAGAATTATGACTTCTTTACAATAGATAAATTAATTACAATAGCCATAAGCAGCCAAATAATGAAGGTTTCTCCATTAGTCATTTCATAAGTAGAACCAGCAAGTCCAGCTAACCCTAAAATAATGTAAATAATAACTGGCGATAACAATAAAGCCACAAGAAGGTTCAGAATTGATTTTTTAAAATCCATAAGTATACTATTTGTTTGGTTATAAATTTACATCCACTACTGAATGCA
>JAHEDS010000139.1 GCA_024641135.1 Flavobacteriales bacterium | reverse complement strand
ACGGGACTTTAATAATAAAGAAATTTATAAATATGGCGTTAATACAGGATACTCATACTTTATCATTAGATTTCTTTTTTTATTATGTTATGAATTCTTCTTTAGAGGTGTTTTATTCTTTGCATTATTAAGATTATTTGGGCTTGAAATAGCCATAATAATTACAACATTACTTTATATGTTGATACATGTTTTTGACTCTAAAGAAGAGTTTTTTGGAGCACTCCCATTTGGAATTGTCCTGTGTCTTTTTTCATATTATACTAATACAATATGGGCTGCATTCATTATTCATATTGCGTTATCCGGAGTATATGAAATTTCAATGTTTATTAAATTAACCCTTAAAACCATTAAGTCATGAAAGTGTTATTAACTGGCTCAACCGGCTATATTGGCCATCAATTAGCTCTAAAACTCGCGAGTCGAAATTTTGAAGTAACTGCTTTGGTTAGAGATTTGAAATCTAATAATATTCCTCAGCATAAAAATATTATCCCTTTTAAAGGAGATGTTTGTGATTATGAATCGGTACAAAATGCTGTGAAAGGATGTGATTATATTTTTCATACAGCTGCCTTTACCGATATAAAATGCAATATCATTGATAAATTTTATACCACTAATGTTTTAGGAACCAAGAATATTATGATGGCTTCCTTAAATGAAAACGTAAAGAAGGTTGTGTATACAAGCACCTTATCAGTATTTGGTTCAGCCTTAAGCCACGTGCCAATTACCGAAGATCAACCACGTATCTCCTCATATAATAATGATTATGAGCTTACAAAAAAGATGTCTGAAGAGGTGGTGTTAGAATATGTCAATAAGGGAGTTACATGCTCCATATTAAACCTTACGAGAGTTTATGGACCGGGATTAAATACCTATTCAAATGGCGTTAATAAAATAATATCCAAAATAATGTATGATAAGGTGCTTTATGTACCTGATAAGCTCAATATTGAAGCTAATTATGTTTATATAGATGATGTTTTAAATGCCCAACTCCTTGCTTTAGAAAATGGACTTAATGGAGAAAAATATATTATAGGTGGTGAAAATGAAGATTATAAAGGGTTGTTTAATAGGATTAAAACTATTTCTAAAAGTAAAATTTCAATACTTAAAATTAATTATAAATTAATCAAAAATGGGTTAGCGTTTATTAATGCTTGTAATAATCTAATGGGAAGTCAGTCTTTAGTAACCCCTAAAGTTTTGGACTCTTTATTTACTAACAGAAGTGCTTCTTCAAAAAAAGCAATGGCACAATTGAATTATAAAATTACACCCCTTGATGTCGGGTTAGATCGTACTATTAATTTTTTATCAAAATAAATATCATGGAAAAATTTTATGTATTAATCACAGGCGCAAGTAAAGGTTTTGGTAGAGCCATGGCTTTAGAATTTGCCAAACTAAAAATGAATCTTGTATTGATTGCTTTACCAGATTCTGGATTAAAGGAATTATCAGTTTTTCTAAAAAAGAATTTTAATGTTGAGGTTTTTTATTTAGAGAAAGATTTAAGTATAACAGAAAGTTATTATTCCATTGCCGAGTTTATAAGTTCTAATAATATTAATCTAAAATATTTAGTAAATAATGCGGGAATACTTAGTAGAGGGTATTTTGATGATTTGAGTGATCAATTTATCTTAAAACAAATAAAGGTAAATGTTACAGCACCAACGTTATTAATTAGCTTGTTATTAAAAAATTTAAAGACCAATGCACCTGCGGGAATTTTAAATATTAGTAGCATGGCTGGGTTTTTTGCATTACCAAAAAAACAAGTTTATTGCGGCACAAAATCCTATTTAACATCCTTCTCAAAAAGCTTAGGGAAAGAGTTGAAAAAAGATAATATATCTGTAACAACTATTTGTCCAGGAGGACTGAACACTACTTCCCGTTTGTGTTACCAGAACCGTATAGTTGGTTGGTTAACACGCGAGTCGGTTTTAAACCCAGAAGACGCCGCTAAGATTGCCATTAATGCAATGCTAACTAAGCAACGAATTACAGTGCCCGGTTTTGTAAATAAATGCCTAATGGTTTTAGATAAGTTGTTACCTGAATTTATAAAAGATTATTTAACCAACCGTGAGTTGAATAAGTTTCCCGCTACCCAATAATAAATATTAAAAAACACACGTCATGAAAAAAGAAGAATTTAAAGATAAAGTAGTTCTCATAACTGGTTCTAGCAGAGGAATAGGTAAGACAACTGCAATTACTATGAGCAAACTAGGTGCTAAATTAGTTATCAATGGACGTAATAAAGAGCGATTAATTGAAGTTGAAAACCAAATAAAAAATGCAGGAGGTAATGTCATGTCTTATTGTTGTGATATTACAAATCCAAATCAAGTTGAAAAATTAATTGAACAGACTATAAAAACTTATGGAAAATTAGATATTCTGATTAATAATGCCGGGGTTTCAATGCGAGGTGATTTTGCTAATTTAAAACCAGAGGTTGTCAAAACGGTATTTGAGATTAATGTTATTGGCACTACCAATACTACGATTAAAGCCATGCCATATATAAAAAAATCTCAGGGAAGTATTGTTTTTGTATCTAGTGTGGCAGGAATAAGAGGTTTGCCGCGTAATTCTGCCTATTGCGCTTCAAAAATGGCTCTGCGCGCAATTGCAGAATCAATTAGAATTGAAGAAGTGAACACTAATATTCATGTAGGTTTGGTGTTTGTTGGAATCACTGAAATCGAAAAAAACAAAAAAACAATCGCTGCTGATGGATCCCTAATAACATTAAGAGATAGAAGAAATTTTAATGTTCAATCACTAAACCAAGTAGCAAATTCGATAATTAACAATATTAAAAAGAGAAAGTTCAGAACAACTTTATCCTTAATGGGAAGAATAAATGCCTTTTTGCAGTCAATTGCACCCGATTTAGTTGAACGTATTTTGGTTCTTTCTACAAATAAAGTCAAAGCACGAAGCTTATAAGAGTCGAGTAATTTTATTAAAACTATTAATCATGAAAAACTTATATAAACTAATATTTCTTTTGGCTTTTACCTTTGAAATGGAGGGGCAAATTGAAGAACTTCATTTCATGCAGAATGATTCAAAAAGCGATTTTAATTCCCTTTTAAAAACACGTCCGCGATTTAATTTACTACCTGCGTTTGATTTAGTTATTGCCCCGCAATTTGGAGGATTATTTGATAAATCGTATCAGCAAGTTTATGGTTTAGCTCATTTCAAAAAATTATACAACAACTTTGATTTTGGATGCATATTAGGCTTAAATTATAGTGTAATAAAAAAGCTAATCGTTACGACTGTTTATAATTTAGGTATGATAAAATTTAATAAAAAAAATGATCTTGCTTATAATGATGCCTATATGAAAGTCTCCTTGAGTTATACTTTTTAAAAATAAACATTAAAATATTAATCATGAAAACAATAAAAAAACAAATCAAAACAACGCTGTTGTTAATTACTTTAATAATAACCGCAACTATTTATGGACAAACTGAAAATAAAAATACGCAAATGTTTGTGCGTATATATAATATGGATGGTAAAAAAATAAATAAGGGAAGAGTAGTTTTTGTCAGGGACTCATTGTTGGGTCTTAAAAGAGATAGTAAAACTTTTGAAATAACTTATAAGGAAATTGGATTTATCAAAACAAAACATTCAGAAGGACATAATGTGCTTATGGGCGCGACAGTTGGAGCAACTTCGTTGGGAATTATAGGAGCAGTATCGGCAGAACCTGATGCTATGATTTTTTCGTATTCGTCTGGAGAAGGAGCTGCAGCGGGAATTGTTCTGGGAGGAATAGCAGGTGCTGCAGTTGGGGGCATAACAATTTTGTTTAAAAAAACAGAAGTTTTTATAGTTCAGGGTGATTTAGGCAAATTTAAAGCATTTAAAGATTGGTGTGACAAAATGTGATTCTGTTATAAAGAAAAAGCCTACTAGTAATTAGTAGGCTTTTTAAAATTAAAATAGTTAAAAGAAATTAATCTTTTTTGTCTTCTCTAGGTCTTCTATCGTCACGACGATTGTCACGTCCACGATTGTCTCTACCTCTGTTATCACGCCCACCACGGTCGTTATTGTCTCTTGGTGGTCTTGCAACATATCCTTCAGGTTTATCAAGTAATGCTTTACGAGATACTTTTTCTTTGCGCGTTTTTGGATCTACTCCAAAATATTTCACTTCAAAAACATCACCCATATTTACTACATCTGAAACATTTTCAGTACGTTCCCAAGCCAATTCGCTAACATGTAATAATACTTCGTTTCCTGGAGCATCCATATATTCAACAACAGCACCAAAGTCAAGCATTTTAATAACTTTTACTTTATATGAGTTACCAACAGTTGGTTTAAACATTAAGGAATCTATTTTAGC
>JAHEDS010000063.1 GCA_024641135.1 Flavobacteriales bacterium | reverse complement strand
AGATGGTTTTTTATATATGAATTTAATTTCTGATAATTCTGTTATTGATCTAACAATACGTTTTTCGGCAATTTAATATCTCTAGTTGCAACGTACATAGTTCCTTTTTTCTCCAGTTTAAGCATACTATTAATCATTCTTGAACGACAAGCAAGTGTTAACTCCGGAATTAAAGGATCGTCGTTAAAGAAAAATGGATTTAAATCGTATTCTGGTTTACCAGGTTCTTTAACAACTCTATGAATTTGTTTCAATTCTTTAGTATGTTTATATTTTCCAGGCATAAAAGTGTACAAAGTATATTTACCATCGGCATCCGTTTTAATCCATCCACTGTGATGTACATAACGCTTACGGTTGCTATCTCTTTTCATTTCAAAATTTCCATCCTCGTCTGGTTGATAAACATAAAGAATTACATCAGCAGCTGGTGTGCCATCATATTGATAAATGGTTCCAGAAATCATTAATTTATTAGGTTTATTATCAAAATCAGGAATAGTATCCATGTTATTTAGATTATTTTCTGAATAATCGTAAACCGGGCTGCGTTTCTTGTAATTTATTAAATCTGCTCCTAAAGCAGCTGCTGTGTCTTGTGCAAAAAGAGAATTAAAAGACAAAATAAAACTAAAGAAACAAATAAGGGACAATACTTTTTTCATAATTGCTAATAATTAATTAATTCAAAATTAAATTATTATATCGTTTCTCAATTATAAATCTTATGAACTCAAAATATTTTCGTTAAAGGGATTTTTTTTTCAAAAATTTTCGATAAAAGGAACTTATATATTTAATTAATTCAATTTAATACCCAAACTTACTTGTTTAATGAAACCATTTTAAATGTCCTAATCTCTGCTTCCGCCCCTTCTGACTGGATTGCTATTTGTCCATTTGAAACTGAAGCTTCATAACCATAATTAACTAAGTCTCCATTAACCCAAACTTTTATAGTCTTATCTATACATTCAATAACCATATGATTCCATTTACCAAGTTCTTTTTCAGAATCATCTGTTAGATTTAATATTCGTCTGTTTGCGCCTTCTGTATGGCCCCAGGTCTCTTTAGGCCCTCTACGTGCTTCCATATTATCGCACGTAATATCTTCACCAATTACCCAAAAATCTCCTGCGTTTTTATGTTCCATTTGAACTTCAATAGATTTTGGAAACATCTTATATAACATTCTTGGTGTAGAAACATGAACCAAAACACCAAAATTACCCGGCACATCGACAAAGCGGTATTCTATTTCTAATCTATAATTTTTATATGAATCGTTTGAAATTAAATGCCCTCTAGGTTCGCCTAAACTTACTAAATTGCCGTTTCTAACAATAAAAGGTGATTTGGCGGAGGGAACACTATCCATTATTGGCACATCTTGATGCCAGCCATTTAAGTTTTTACCATTAAATAAGTGTATGCTTTTAGAACTTTTACAAGAAAAAATTAGTAAAAAAATGAGTAATCCATATAAGATATTTTTCATAGATGACTTATTAAAAATTTAATGTTTTAGATATTAAACCCTCTTTATAGCTAATTGAAAAAGTGTACGTAATTAAATTTACTTGCAATTGTGCAAAATCTTGTCCATTTTCCCATATCCAATCTATTTTATTTTTTAATGTTTTATTAATTCTCAGTTTACCTGAAAAAGCACTTAACGTGTTTCTTAATCGCATAATTTCTAACTGATTCAAAACGATTTTTTCAGAAAGTCCTTTTTCAATGTCCTTTAAAGTTAATGTGGTTCGGTTAATTTCTTTATGACCCCCACTTCCACCTTTATCGGCCGCTTGATAATCATTTTTACCTGCAAAAATATCTAAATACCACACTTGGGGTATTCCTGGCATAAACATTTGAATGGCTCTTGCTAAAAGTAATTTTTGTTCATTCTCTCCTAAAGCACTAAAAAATGTAGCATTAATTTGATAATAAGAAATTTTATTACCAGCAGCATCATAAAGGTTTTTAACTCTCCCTCCTCTCTCCATAATTGTATTCATGATAAAATCTATTTCATCATCACTCAACAATCCTTTTTGGTAAATACCTTGATTGTTTTTGCCTTTTAAATCAAGCACAGGAATACCGTCGTGACAACCTAACATATTAACCGAATTGTACCCTTTAACATTTATTTCATTTACCCAGGCTATTAATGCTTTATTCGATGCAGTTTCTAAAGTATGTATTACCAATCCAGGAAAAAAGAAATCGTAAATATAATAGCCTTCCTTAGCCACTTCTTCATGTAAACCAAGGCCAAATTCTGCATGAATCTCAGGCAATAGCAATAAATTATATTGCTGTGCTATTTTCTTTATTTTATCCAAATATTCCCAAGTACCTGGTTTATTAAAAAAGTTAGTCTCCCCTACTTCTTTATGTAAATAAGCAAAAGCATCCAGCCTTAATATTTTACATCCAAAATTGCTTAATTTCTTCAAGGTATCTTCATAAAATTCCCATACTAATGGTGAATTGGCATTCACATCCATTTGCCCTAAATAGGTCTTATTTTTTTCAAGAATTTTAATAATATCTTCCTTTTTATCATTGTTCTTTTCAAAATCTAACAATTCAAATTTGTACTTGTTTTTATCTATGGCAATATTGACTTTATCACAAATTTTTTGTTCCTCCTCACTTGTTAAATTTTTTATTGATTTTAAATCGTCGCTAGTTAATTTTTGATATTTAATCTCTTGATAAAAAGTATTCCAATAAGGCTTTTCAGAACCATCTGGGAAACGAACTTTTAAAATTGGAAGTCCAGATTTCCTCATAAACAATTTACTTAAAAACCGCTCATTTGGTACAACAACACCATCTTTACCCATAGTACCATGGTCTTCCCAAAATGTATTCCAGTTAATAAAAAAATCTTTAAATTTTGATTGATCACCTTGTTTAAGTAAATCTTTAAACTGCGGAGACGCTACAGACAAATGATTTAAAACGATGTCAAACTTAAGGAGGATATTAAGTTTTTGTAATTCCTTTAAATCTTCCAATGAAACCAATTCCTTATTTATATTATAGTCCACAATAGAAAAGCCCCTATCTAAATCACTATTAAAAAAAGTAGGCAGAATATAAAACAATGAAAACACATCCTTAAACTCCGGTTTTTTAAGAACATTAATTAAATCTGACAAACGTGCTCCTATACTGTCTGGATAGGTATTAAGCATAACTCCATTACTTACTTTACTTATGGGGTTTACTTTGTTAAAATTACTTTGTTTTATTGTCATCATTAATTATAAAGTCTAAAATGGTGGCTTTTAGGTTATACAACCTAAAAAAGTTATTGCTAAGGTAAAATCTTTTCAGTTTAATTCATAAATAAAATTTATAGCATTCAATAAAAAAACAATAGTTATTATTTCTTATTTAATAGTATTACTATTAATATTGCGTATAATTATTACTTTATGAAAAATTTATTATTTAATTTAAAAATAGCTGTTCCAGAAAAAATATACATTAAAGATCCTGAAACTTCTAAACTTGGAAAAAAAATTATCGGTCAAAGTATTTTGTTAATTGATGAATTAGGTTTTGATAATTTTAATTTTAAAAAACTTGGAAACCACATAGGATCAAATGAAAGTTCAATTTATAGATATTTTGAAAGTAAGCATAAATTATTACTCTACATAACATCATGGTATTGGGCCTGGGTTGAATATCAATTAGTTTTTGAAACCCATAATATTGCGAACAAATATGAACAAATAACAAAAGCAATTGAAGTAATTACCAGAACCATTAGGGAAGATTCAAATTATTCGCATATTAATGAAACTGTTTTAAGCAGAATTATTATTAATGAAAATTCAAAATCGTTTTTAACAAAAGAAGTTGATCAAGAAAATAAAGAAGGGTTTTTTATTGTATATAAAAGAATTGTTTACCGATTAAAAGATATAATTTTGACGGTAAACCCTAATTACAAGTTTGCTTCAAGCCTTGCTAGTACAATAATGGAAGCAAGCTTACATCAACATTTTTTAAAAGACCACTTTTCATCTATTACCGATTGTAACAGCAATGAAGATCCTACAGAATTTTTAACCAATTTAACTCTTAATACATTGAAATAATGGTAAAAGCATCTCAAATAACACCATGGAAACGCTTATTAGGGCTATTGGAACTCGAAAGAAAAGATATTTTACAAATTTTTTATTACGCCATCTTTTCAGGTCTTGTTTCTTTGTCTTTACCTTTAGGTATACAGGCCATCATAAATTTAATTCAAGGAGCCCAAATTTCAACTTCTTGGATTGTATTGGTAATTCTTGTAACTCTTGGAGTGATATTTTCAGGTGGGCTACAATTAATGCAAATGCGGATAATTGAGACCATTCAACAACGAATTTTTACTAGAGCTTCATTTGAACTAAGTTACAGATTCCCAAAAATTAAAATGGATGAATTACGCGATTATTATCCACCAGAATTAGCAAACCGATTTTTCGATACTTTAACTATTCAAAAAGGGTTATCAAAAATTTTAATTGATGTTCCAACCGCAGTTCTGCAAGTTATTTTCGCCTTGTTACTCTTATCTTTTTATCATCCCTTTTTTATCATTTTTGGGTTTTTATTATTGCTTTTAATTTATTTGGTATTCAAATATTCCGTTCAAAAAGGGATGCAAACAAGTCTAGAAGAATCCAAATATAAATACAAAGTTGCACACTGGATTCAAGAAATTGCTAGGTCTGTTGTTAGTTTTAAACTTTCTGGAAGTACTAATTTAGCCGTTCAAAAAAATGATGATTTAGTAAGTAAATATTTAATCGCCAGAGAAAATCATTTTAAGATTTTAATGTTTCAATTTATTAAAATGATTGGTTTTAAAGTTATTGTAACGGCGAGTCTTTTAATTGTTGGGGGGACGCTGGTATTAAATCAAAGTATGAATATTGGCCAATTTGTAGCTGCTGAAATTATTATTCTTTTGGTTATTACCTCTGTTGAAAAATTAATTCTTGGTTTAGAATCTTTTTACGATGTTTTAACATCTATTGAAAAATTAGGACAAGTAGTAGACAAGGATTTAGAAACTCAAGAAGGAGAAAAACCTATTTATAATGAAGGAATGACATTAGAGTTAGAACAAGTTTCATATGTTGTTTCCAATAGAGAAAAACCAATTATAAAAAATGTGTCACTCAAACTACTTCCAAAAAGCAGGGTAATTATTAATGGTGAAAGTGGCTCTGGAAAGTCGAGTTTGTTGCAATTAATTTCTGGAATTATCGAACCTACTTCTGGGCATATTTATATAGACAATCTTGCTTTAAGTAGTTTGCATTTAAACTATTACCGATCCAAATTAGGCTTATCATTATCTATTGAAAATCCATTTGAAGGGACTTTAAGAGAGAACTTAACTTTTGGAAACACAACTATCACTGACGATGAAATTTTTAAAATAATGAAGGTTGTAGGACTGTCTCAATTTTTAAAAGAACAGTCTAAAGGATTACAAACTTTTTTACGCCCTGAAGGTAGGCAGATGTCTTATACTATTGCTAAAAAAATAGTTTTAGCCAGAGCTATTTTAAAACAACCTAAGATTCTAATTCTTGAAGATGCATTAGACCAATTTAATGTGGAAGAAACGAATTCAATTATAGATTTTTTAACTTCTGAAAGTCATCCGTGGACCTTAGTAGTTGTAAGTAATAATGAGCGTTGGAAAAAGAAATGTACCCAACAAATTACTTTAGAAAACGGAGAAATAAAAACCATAAAAAATTAAGTTATGTTGAATATATCCCATAACCAATTAAATAAAAAAGTAGACTTATCTACATTCAAATCTGGTAGTGCTATTTTTAATAAGGAGTATTACAAGCAATTCAATAAATTTTTATTGGCCTTCGCTATCATTGTATTTATAATTTTATTTCTCCCATGGACACAAAACATTTCTGGACAAGGACAAGTTACTACGCTAAAACCTAACCAAAGACCACAAACCATTCAATCACAAATACCAGGGAGAATTGAAGAATGGTTTGTTCAAGAAGGTGATTATGTAAAAAAAGGCGATACTATTCTTCGCATTTCAGAGGTAAAAAGTGATTATTTTGATGAAAGACTGGTAGAACGAACAAACGATCAAATTGTAGCCAAAACATCGTCAGTTTCAGCTTATCAAGGAAAAGTAGATGCTTTAAATAGACAAGTTCTAGCTTTAAGAAATGAGCAACAGTTGAAATTAAAACAAGCTAAAAATAAATTGTTGCAATCTCATTTAAAAGTTAAAAGCGATAGTATCGATTTCGAAGCGGCTAAAACAAACCTAGAAATTGCGAAAAGACAATATCAACGAATTGAAACTTTGCAGGTTGAAGGTTTAAAAGCGGTTAAAGATGTAGAAGAAAAACGATTAAAACTTCAAGAAACAGAAGCCAAACTTATATCACAGGAAAACAAACTATTAGCAAGCATTAATGAGGTTATCAATGCTGAAGTTGAAATTTCAAGAATAAACGCCTCTTATGTTGATAAAATTTCTAAATCACAAAGTGATATGTATACTGCGCAATCTGGTCAATTTGATGCTAAAGCGCAAGTCACAAAGTTGGAAAACAGTTACTCTAATTATAAAAAAAGGAGCGATTTACTTTTTATTACGGCTCCCCAAAATGGTATTATTAATAAAGCTCTGGTTGGTGGTATTGGTGAAACCTTTAAAGAAGGTGAAAAACTAGTAAGTATTATGCCTGCTCAATATGATTTGGCTATTGATACCTATATAAAACCAATTGATTTGCCTTTAATTCATATAAATGAAAAAGTACGAGTACAATTTGATGGTTGGCCCGCAATAGTTTTTAGTGGATGGCCAAATGTATCTTATGGAACCTATGGCGCTCAGGTAGTTGCTATTGAAAACTATATTAGTGAGAATGGGAAATATCGTATTTTACTTGCCCCTGATCCAAATGATCATCCTTGGCCAGAAGCAATACGTGTGGGTTCTGGGGCTAAAACCATAGCATTATTAGAAGATGTACCTATTTGGTTTGAACTTTGGAGGCAAATTAATAGCTTCCCTCCTAATTATTATCAGCCGGTTAAAATGGGTAAAAATTTAGAAAGCAAGAAATAATGAAACAGCCTATCTTATACCTATTGTTTTTATTTAGTAGTTTCATATTCAGTCAAGAAGACTTTTCTAAAAGTTTGTCCTTAACTGAATATTTAGGGTATGTAAAAGCCTTTCATCCAATAGTAAAACAAGCAAATTTAATTATTACTGAAAGTGAAGCAAAACTATTAAAAGAACGTGGTGCTTTTGATCCGAAGTTTGAAATAAATCGGTCTCAGAAAAATTTCAAAGACACAGAGTATTATGATAAACTAAATGCGTCTTTCAAAATACCAACATGGTATGGGATTGAGTTTAAAGGCAATTTTGAAGATAATGATGGTTTATATTTAAATCCAGAAGCTTCTGTTCCCGATAATGGATTATATAGTGTTGGAGTTTCCATTTCAGTAGCCCAAAATTTACTTATAAATAAAAGAATGGCCATGTTAAAACAAGCCAAATTATATGTAAATCAGGCTAAAGCGGATAGAACCCTACTTGTTAATAATATATTATTTGATGCTGCACAAACCTATTTCAATTGGTTAAAAGCCTATAATGAAAAACAGGTTTATAATGATTTTTTAGAGAATGCCGCTATACGCTTTAATGGGGTAAAAAAGAATTACGAAGTTGGAGAGAATCCTGCCATTGATACTCTCGAGGCAAGAATTACTTTAACTAATAGAAAATTAGATTTTGAACAAGCCAGAATTAATTATATAAAATCATCCTTAGAATTGTCTAATTTTTTATGGTTAAATGATGATACACCCATTGAAATAAAAGATGATATAGTTCCAGATAAAAAAACCATGAGTACTATCGATGATTATTATAATCCGTTCTTATTAAATTCAGAAGCATATAATTTAGAAAACCATCCAAAACTACAATCATTAAATTATAAATATGAAAGTTTACTTATAGACAAGCGGCTAAAAAAGAATTACCTTTTGCCTAAAATTGATTTGGAATATAATTTTCTTTCAGAAACTCCTGAAGTAACACAATCTTTTAGTTCCTCTGCTTATAAAAGCGGTTTCAATATTAGTATTCCCTTATTTTTGAGAAAAGAACGAGGTGATTTTAATCTTGCAAAAATAAAATTAGAAAACACAAAATTTGAAATGCAGGCAACAAAGGTATCTATCAGGAACAAAATAGATGGTATAAATCAAGAATTGCAATCGTATATCTTACAAAATGAATATGCTTTTAGAATGGTGAATGACTATGAAGCGATGTTAAATGCAGAAGAACGAAAATTCTTTTTAGGAGAAAGCTCCTTATTTTTAGTAAACTCAAGAGAATCTAAATTAATTGATGCTAAACTAAAAGCCATATCAGTAGAAACTAAATTTTTAATAACTAAGGCTAATTTAGTTAACATTTTATCTGTAGATACCCTATAAAAAAATGAGGTCAAAAAGACCTCATTTTTCGCATTATGTAATTTAGTTTAGTTTGCTATTAATTAACATATTACATTTTTTTTAATTCGTTTATTGTTACTTTTGGAGATAATAATTTTTGAGTTGTTTCAATCACTCGAGTCTCTAAAGATATCTTGTCTTTCAAGTTAAAAGTAACTGAATTACTTGCCAACATAAATTCATAATCCCCTTGATCAAGTTTCCAGGAATGAGAATCGGTATCATAATACCCCAAATCATTTACATTAGTAATTATTTTAATTTTATAAGATTCACCCGCTTTTAATAATGGTGTTTTAGCAAAACCTTTTAGCTCTTTTACTGGTTTTTCAAT
Source organism: Flavobacteriales bacterium (assembly GCA_024641135.1). Taxonomy (GTDB): domain Bacteria; phylum Bacteroidota; class Bacteroidia; order Flavobacteriales; family Flavobacteriaceae; genus Yeosuana. The sequence goes on along the minus strand of JAHEDS010000063.1, from coordinate 7,406 downwards.
GTTCCCTTCTGCACTTTTAACATATAACTGAACCACTTCTTTTCCTGCAGTTTTTCCCGTATTTTTAATATCACATTCAACTGTTATTGCATCCCCTTCTCGGTTTATTTTTAAATTGGAATATTCAAAATTGGTATAAGATAAACCGAACCCAAAAGGAAACGAACTTTCTACATTAAAGGCATCAAAGTAGCGGTAACCAACATAAATACCTTCTTCATAAACTTCTTCTGATGGCACTCCACGAAAAGCGTTGATTACCTTTTCATTTGGGTCAAGAACTTTACCAGGAAAGTTTTTTGTTGAAGCCACATCTGATATTTGAACAGGGAAGGTTTGAGACAATTTACCAGATGGCGATACTTTTCCTATTAGTATATCCGCCACTGCATTTCCTACTTCTTGTCCAGATAACCATGTTAAGAGCACAGCATCTGCATGTTGTATCCAACTTTTTGTTTCAATAACAGATCCTACATTTAGTAGCACTATTAGTTTTTTATTTTGAGTATGAAATACTTCACTAATATTTTTTATAATACTTAATTCATCTTGAGTTAAAACAAAATCGCCCTCAATATTTCTATCCTGAACTTCTCCAGACGTCCTTCCCAATGTAAAAATGGCAACATCATTATTTTCAGCCATTTTCTTTAAGTAATTAATATCCCAAGTTTTTTCGGGAACTAAAACATCCATTTCTAGGAAATTTTTTTTAGGAGGTATTTTCGCCTTTTCAGTTTTTAAGAAGGTTTCATAGTCAGAAATTAATCCAGAGTCTAATTGAAAAGCAACATTTGATAACCCTTCTTTTATTGAAACCATATAGGCCTTATTAACATCGCCACTGCCAGTTCCACCAGCAATTGTTTCATATGATGCGTTTCCAAATAAAGCAACTTTAATATTATTATTAAGTGGAAGAACATCCTTGTTTTTTAATAAAACCATACTTTCTGTAGCTGCCTGTCGTGCAACCATTTTATTAACTTCAAAATCAGGAGTATTTGAACATATTTTATTATTGAATGATAAAGTTTTTTGGTATTGTCTAAGTATATTTTTAATGTTTATATCCAAAATACTTTCATCCAAAGTTCCTGATTTTACGGCTTCGATTATGGCACTTGCTTGATCCGTTTTGCCAGGCATTAGAATGTCATTTCCAGCTTTCATCTGGGATACAGCATCTTTACCGGCCGTCCAGTCAGTCATTACAAATCCCTCAAAACCCCATTCGTCCCTCAAAATTTTAGTTAATAAATCTTTATTTTCTGAAGCGTAAACACCATTAATTTTATTGTAGGAAGACATTACAGACCAAGGTTGACTTTCTTTAATTGCTATTTCAAAACCTTTAAGATAAATTTCTCTTAATGCACGTTCACTTACCACTGTATTTAATTGAAGTCTATTTGTTTCGGAATTATTAGCCACAAAATGTTTAAGAGTAGCTCCAACACCTTCTGATTGAATGCCATTAACAAAACCTGAGGTTAATTTTCCAGAAAGCACCGGGTCTTCTGAATAATATTCAAAATTTCGACCTCCCAGCGGGTTACGATGAATATTTAAAGCTGGCCCTAATAAAAAATCAACACCGTAAGCTTTGGCTTCATTACCAAAAGCACGTCCAACCTCATAAAAAAGGTCAATATCCCATGAGGAAGCTAAGGATGATGCCGTAGGAAATGCTGTTGCATAATATGTTTTATTTGGAAATTCTTTCCTAGTTGGGTCTATTCGAATTCCTGCAGGGCCGTCTGCAAACACAACCGCCGGTAAATTTAATTTTTTAATAGTATAACTTGTACCTGCTGCTCCAGGAACGATATCAATGGTTGGTCCTACAATATCTTCTGGCCCATTTTCCTTTGAGGATAATCCTGGGAAATTCATCCCAGTTCCAATAACTAAATAGACCTTTTCTTCAAGTGAAAGTTGATCTATAATTTCGTTGATTTTATCATCGGTATTTGTTTGTGCATTTATTTGTCCAACGAAACCGATTAATAGAAGTAGAATTACTTTTTTCATTACCTAAAAATTAAGAGTTTTTCAAATTTCTTAATTAATTAGAACATTACATTTGACATATGTCAAAAAAACATATTTAATTTTTTGAACGTATTCTACTTAACGTTTCTTGTGTAATTCCTAAAAATGAGGCAATATATTGTAAAGGAACCCTATTAAGAATTTCAGGTTGCATTTTAAGAAGATTATCATAACGCTGTTTAGCAGTTTCAAATTGAATAGAGGCCATCCGGTTTTGAGATAAAACCAATGAACTAGAAATCCATTCAATCATTAAATTAGCAATTTCAATATTATCTTTTCTAAGTGTATCCAAACCTACTTTTGAAAGTTGAATAATGTGAGAATCTTCTATAGCTTCTATAATTAAATCGCTTGGAGTGCATTCAAAAAAACTGGAAATTGAGAAAAAAAAATGGTTTTCATTTGTTAACCATTCTGTAACTTCTTTGCCTTCTTTAAAATAAAAAATTCTTACTAACCCTTTCTTAACATAATAAACATGTTTACAAACATCACCAAACTTTAAAAGTGGTTCTTCTTTTTTTAAGCTTTTGAGTGAAATAAATGGCTGTAATTGCGACTTTGTGGCATCGCTTAAAGGACTATATTCACTTAATTTATTTAGATATTCTGCAAACATTTAAGGTTCGTTTATAGATAAAATAATTTAACCTTTTAAAAACTTTTTAATATTATCATTAGACCCATAAACAACTAAAATATCATTTTTGTTTAAAACATTATTTGGAGAAGCAACCCCTTCAACTTTATTAATATTACGACTTTTTCCTATCAAACTCTTTTCTAGTCTATTAGAAATAGTGGTAAGAACTAACAAACCATAGTTCTCTCTAACTCCGATTTCTTTGATAGTTTTTCCATCGTATTTAGGAGGTAAATTCACTTCTACTATGCTATAATCATCACCTAATTCAAAGGAATCTACAACCCCTTTTAAACAAAGTTTCTTGGCCCATCTTTCGGCAGATTCTTCTTCAGGATGCACAATTTCGTCTACACCAATAGCATATAACACTTTTTCGTGCAATGGTTCTATAGCTCTACTTATTAAACGTTTAACTTGAAAATTCTTAAATAATGCCGTTGCCATAACATTGGCTCCTTTATTTTCCCCAATAGCAATTACTACCATATCTGTATCTTTTAATGGCAAACCAGAAACTGTAAATTCATCTGTAGCATCCATACAAATAGTATGAGAAATACGTTCCTTATAGTTTTCTACACGATTCATATCGGTATCTATACCTATAACTTCATTTCCTTGCTCAGTCAGTTTTTTTGCTAACGATGCTCCAAAATTCCCCAATCCAACTACAATATATTTCATGATTTTAAAATTTTAATTTATGGTAAGTTCCTCCTTAGGATATCTGTAATTTTTTTCTTTCACTTTATTTATGACAGCAATTAGTATAGAAAGCATACTCACTCTACCCACAAACATAACTCCAATGATAACAAACTTACTAATGGCACTTAACTGAGCTGTAATTCCAATACTTAAGCCGACTGTACTGTAAGCAGAAAAACACTCAAAGGCAATATCTAATAAACTCTTTTCTTTATCAAAAATTGAAATTATTATAATAGCAATCCCTATAACTAATAAGGATAATGAAATTACAGCAAAGGCTCTTCTTACCGATACATCGGCAATTTCTCTTCTGTAAATTTCAATTTTATCTTTCCCTTTAGCTAAACTTAAAAAATTAAGAATAGCAATGGCAAATGTATTGGTTTTAATACCACCTCCCGTAGATGCTGGCGATGCTCCAACCCACATTAATAAAAATATCATCATAATGGTTGAAAAATTCAAAGCACTCATATCAATGGTATTAAATCCAGCGGTCCTTGGTGTTGTTGCTCCAAACAACGCTGTAATAAATTTACCAATTCCTTGATGATCTGTTAGTACATTATGATATTCGCTAATATAGAATCCTATAGTACCTAATACCGTTAAAGAAAATGTTGTTACCAAGGTTATCCTACTATTTAAATTAAGTACCCATGGAATATGAATATATTTTTTATTTCTAAAATTCAATAACCTCTTGAATAAAAAGTACTTTAAATATTTTAAAATATTAACTACTATTGGAAATCCAAGACCGCCTAATACAAAGGCTAAAATGATTACAACCTGTAAGAAATAATTGTATTTAAATCCGCTTTCGAATAAATTGTTTGGTAAAGTAGAGAAACCAGCATTGCAAAATGCAGAAATAGAATGAAACACCGAAAAAAACAGCTGATCTCCTAAATTTTTAAAAAGTGATTTATTAATACTAATATATATTAAAATTGCAGCAACAAGTTCTATGGAAAATGTAATTACTAAGATGCGTTTTAAGGTAGAAAACACTTCTCCCAATTTATTAGAACCTGTAACATCACTTAAAGTCAGCTGGTTTTCATACGTTGATCCACCTTTAAAGAAGTAACTAAAATAACTAGCAAAGGTTAAAATCCCCAATCCTCCTATTTGAATTAATATTAATATAATCGACTGACCAAATAAAGTAAAATAACTGCTTGTGTCTACAACAATAAGTCCAGTAACACAAACTGCACTTGTGGATGTAAAAAGAGCATCTATAAATGAAAGACCATCATATGTTGCGTTTGGTAGCATTAATAATAAAGAACCTAGAAAAATAATTACTAAGAAACTCACAATAAATAATTGAGCAGGATTTAAAATAGCTCTTTTGAAGTTTATATTCTGTTCGGAAAATTCTCTTATAAACGTTAAGATAATGGCGAATTTCACCCAATTATCATTATATAAAAATGTTAAATGCTGGTGCGCTTCTTCAGAAAAAAAATGAATATATAGTACAATTAATGAAACAAGAATACTGGTAAGATCAAAGATTAAAACATTTCTTTTTATTACTTTTTCTTTTAATCGATACCTTAAAACTGAAGAAAATATGCCTAAAACAATAATAAGAAAATAAGTAGCATTTAAAGAGATTTGAACATCAGAGGACTGATTATAACCATAATCAAAAACAAATAAGAATAATCCTAGGAAACTTATAATAAAGACAAAACGATAAAATATCTTTAAAATATTAATATGAAAAAACTTAAAGTTGTTCAAAAGTTAAAAGTTTAAATATATGTAACAAAAATAAGTTTTAAAGTTTTATTGAATCTTATTTAACGGAAAAACTTTGATACTCAAAAGATATGCTTATTTTTTAGCTACTCTCATTTAAATATATCTAGAATTTATAATATGTAAGTAATTATTAATATCATGTTATATAAAATAACTAAATTTGTTAACCATTTGGTTAAACCACTTAGTTAAAATGAAAAAATCAAAAGATGACACTTCTGAAACTTTAATTCTGAATGCCGCCAAAAACATTTTTATAAAAAAAGGAATGGACGGTGCAAGAATGCAGGAAATCGCAGATGAAGCTGGAATAAATAAAGCATTATTACACTATTATTTTAGAAATAAACAACAGTTATTTGATGCCGTTTTTTTAAATGCATTTTCCTTATTAGCTCCCCAATTAAACGACATATTAAACGATGAATCTACTGTGGAAGAGAAAATTAAAAATTTCACTTCTAATTATATTACGTTTATGATTAAGCACCCTTACTTACCAAATTTTGTTATTCAAGAGATAAATAGAAACCCAGAATTTATAATTGAGCTTAGACAAAAACCCCAATTTCCGAATATTGAAAAATTCAAATTACAAGTTAGAACTGAAGTCAATAAAGGGTATCTCAAACAAATTGAGGCCGAACAATTATTTATAAATATCATATCCTTATGTATTTTTCCTTTTATGGGTAAGCCTTTAATAAAAGCCTTTTTAAATACGGAAGACGACCATTTTAATACCCTCATGGAGGCAAGAAAAAAAGAGGTTTCTAATTTTATAATTAATTCAATTAAAGCTTAGTAATATGAGAATAAGCTCTTTTTATTTTGTGTTGTTTTTAACGTCTAGTATTTATGCTCAAGAGCATGTGTCATTAACACAATGTTATCAATTAGTTGAGAAAAACTACCCTTTAGTAAAACAAAAAGACTTAATAAGAAATCAAAGTCAAATAGATTTAGAAGTTATAACCAATAATTCTTTGCCTCAATTGAGTATTGATGCTCAGGCCACATACCAGTCTGAAGTTACGATGGTTCCTATCCCTGCATCTGGTATAGAACCTTTAAACAAGGACCAATATAGAGCAACAGCCACCTTAAATCAGTTAATTTATAATGGCGGATTAATTAATGCTTCTCTGGAAGCAAAAAATGCCACTTTTAAAGCACAACAAAAACAAATTGAAGTTAATTTATATCAGCTCAAAAAACAGGTAAACGAATTATATTTTTCAATTTTATTATTACAGGAACAAGAGGCTTTATTACAAGCCAAGAACGACCAATTACAGGTGCAAATAAAAGAAGTAAAAGCAGGGATTAAATTTGGAACCATCCTCCCAACCTCTGACAAAATTCTTGAAGTTGAGTTGATTAAAATACAACAACAATTTTCTGAAATCAGATTCAGTAAAATAAGCTTGTTTGACACATTATCAAATTTACTTGGTAAGGTTATTGAACCCTCTTCAATATTAGAAAACCCGGATTTCAGCCTTAATTTTAATAATACAATTAGCAGACCTGAATTAGAATTATTTCAGTTGCAAAATGATCAAATTCAAGCTCATGAAAAAGTCATATCGAAACAAAACACTCCAAAAGTATTGGGTTTTGCAACAGGTGGTTATGGTAATCCAGGATTAAATATGTTGGACAACTCATTTAAAGGATTTTACACCGTTGGATTAAAACTTAATTGGAATGTTTTTGATTGGAATTCAAACAAAAAAGAACGAGAATCCTTATTAATTAATCAGGATATTATCAATAATGAAGTTGAAATTTTTAATTTGAATACTAACATTGAATTACGTCAGCAGGAATTCGAAATCAAAAAAATGGAAAGTTTTATAGTTTCAGATTATGCCATCATTGAATTAAGAAAAGAAATTTTAAAATCTGCTGAGTCTCAATTAAAAAATGGCATTATTACTTCATCGGCTTATATAATTGAGCTTACAAATTTATTTGAAGACGAAACCAATTTAAAAACACATAACATTCAATTATTACTAGTAAAAGCCAATTACAAAATAACTAAAGGTATATAAAACATGATATCATTAATAAAATATTTAACAGGGCTTGGAATAATCACAACTACCCTATTTTCATGTGGGAATAGAAATGATAATGCCGACGGCTACGGAAATTTTGAGGCTACCGAAATTACGGTATCTGCTCAAGCAAATGGACAGCT
>JAHEDS010000138.1 GCA_024641135.1 Flavobacteriales bacterium | reverse complement strand
TAAAGGAAGCTTTTGAAAATGAAAAGCTTTATAAGGATGCAATAAAAGAAGCTACCAGCAACAAACTTCATGATATATTTACAAAATATCCGGAAAAAATATTAGCAAACAGCTCAAAGGAGTATCAAGTTTACGTAGATAGGTTAAAAGCGCGATTTAGTACTTGGTATGAATTTTTTCCTCGTTCAGCCTCAGAACAAGCGGGCGTACACGGTACGTTTAAAGATTGTGAACGGTTACTTCCTAAAGTTGCTAAAATGGGATTCGACACTTTATACTTTCCGCCAATTCATCCAATTGGAGAAGTGAATAGAAAAGGTAAAAATAATACAACCACAGCTTATGAAGGCGATGTTGGTTCTACATGGGGTATAGGTTCTCAATATGGTGGGCATAAAGACATTCACCCACAATTAGGTTCTCTAAAAGATTTTAAGGCTTTAATCAAGAAAGCAAAAGCGCTTAATATTGAAATTGCCATGGATTATGCGTTGCAGGCAGCGCCAGATCATCCATGGGTTAAAGACCATCCGGATTGGTTTAAATGGCGCCCCGACGGAACCGTACAATACGCCGAGAATCCACCAAAAAAGTATCAAGACATTTTACCTATTTACTGGGAATCAAAAGATTATAAAAACTTGTGGCAAGAATGTTTAGACACCTTATTTTATTGGATTGATTGTGGCATTAGTGTCTTTAGGGTTGATAATCCACATACCAAACCATATTATTTTTGGAACTGGATATTAAACGAAGTAAAAGCAAAGCATCCAGATGTGTTGTTTCTTGCCGAGGCATTTACAAGACCAAAAGTAATGCAGCAATTAGGAAAGCAGGGTTATACACAGTCTTATACTTATTTTACCTGGAGAAACAACAAACAGGAGCTAATAGAATATATAGAAGAATTAACAAAAACCGAACAAAGAGAATATATGCGCCCAAATTTCTGGCCAAATACGCCAGATATAAATCCATACCACTTGCAAGGAGCAAATGAATCTAAATATATTCAACGGTATGTGCTGGCCGCAACCTTAAGTTCTAATATAGGAATTTATGGTCCTGTATTTGAGCAAATGATTGACGCCGCCATTCCCGGGAAAGAAGAGTACTTAAACTCAGAGAAATTCCAATTATGTCATTATGATTGGTATAAAGAAAATAAGCTTACTACCATAATTTCTAAAGTGAATCAAGTGAGGCATCAAAATGAGGCCCTTCAACAAACAAATAATATAAAGTTCTGCTATATAGAAAACAGTAATTTAATGGCGTTTTATAAGTGGAATGACGCTAAAACAAATGAGCTATTAATTGTTATAAGTCTGGATCCATATTATTCTCAACAGGGTTCTGTAAAAGTGCCTTTAACTGAATTAAATTTAAAGCAAGATCAGCGATATCACATGCACGATTTAGTGACGGGAAGTGTTTATAATTGGTTCAACGAATGGAATTTTGTTGAATTACACCCAACTTTACCTTTTCATATTTTTAAGATAACAAAGTAGTCATGTCTAAAAAAAATGATCTAAAAACTGCTTCGCTTCAATCTTTTAATTTTGACGATAATTGGGAGGATTTATTGGAAAACAAAGCTTTTGTTAAAGCGTTTCTTTCCGATGTTTTAGGTGATTATATTTTAAAGCAACGCTGGTATGGAGGTAAAGCCAGTAAAATAAAATACATTGAACTCTCAGAATATTTTAGAATTCAACAATTTGGAGAAGTTTATTATGGTTTGATTCTTGAAATTGATTTTGTTGAGGCGTTTTATCAACACTATTTTTTACCAATTGCCTTTGTGACAGATGAAAGTTTTGCTCAGAAAGACCGCATTCTACCTATTAGTATACATGGAAATCAAGGTTATATAATTGACGCAACGTATTTAGAATCGTTTAGAAAATTAGTTTTTGAACGTATTCTTACAGCGCTTCCGAAAGATACCACTAAAGTTCAATATCATAAAAGTCAGTTTTTTACAAATGTCTCGTATGAATCATCAAGGTTTATGGGATTAGAACAAAGCAACACCTCCATTATTTATAACGACAAATATGTCTTAAAGTTTTTTAGGCGCATTTATGCTGATAAAAATCCTGATTTTGAAATGAGTTTATTTCTGTCAGAAAAAAAAGGATTTAAAAACACCCCTGCTTATATTGGAAGTGTTAATGTTTTAGATTCAGATAATGATTATATCACAATTGGTTTGTTACAACAAATGGTTCCTAATGAAGGAGATGCCTGGGAATATATGTTGAAAGAATTGCATAAGGTGTTTTCAAATTTAGAGGATAAAAACATAAAAATAAGCTCCCTGCCAAACACAGCGTTATTTCAGCGTTTAAGTATTAAAGATATTCCGCCACAAATTATTGACTGGGCGGGGCTAAACCTGTTTTCAAAAATTAAAACTTTAGCGAAGCGTACAGCAGAAATGCATATTGCTTTGGGCTCTGAATTTGAAGAAACAGCCTTCACGCCAGCACATTTTAATGATGATTATACGGTTTGGTTAAAAAATCGTATGCTCTATCAATTTCAAAACAGGCTGAATACCATTGAAAATAACCTTCATAAATTAGAAGGACTGGCTTTAGAACTGGCACACGAGTTTCTCGATAAGAAAAAAATTATTAGAAAACGCTTCGTTACTTTTGATTGGACCAAACTTAAAGGAGAGCGTATTCGTGTTCATGGAGATTATCATTTGGGTCAGGTGCTGGTTCAAGGTGACGATTTTTACGTTTTAGACTTTGAAGGGGAACCAGAAAGCACGATTAGAGACAGAAAAGTAAAACAACCCCCTTTAAAGGATGTTGCAGGCCTTTTTAGGTCGTTTCATTACGCTATTTATGCAACTATTTTCAACAACTCAAAAGAACATTATAACGCCTCTCAAGATGATTTGTTTGAGGCAGGTGAAATTCTTTACCGCTATATCACAGGCTTGTTTTTAGGCACCTATGTTACAGAAACTCAGAATGCCAATTTAAATTTAGGCTATAATCAAGAGCGCATATTTATACTAAAATATTGCTTATTAGAAAAAGCAGTTTATGAATTAGGGTATGAACTTAATTCGCGCCCACAATGGGCGGTTATTCCTTTAAAGGGAATTTCTAATATCATTAATCATTAACACATGGCACAAGTAAAACCTTATAGTCTGTTTTCAGACTTCGACATTAACCTTTTCAAAGCTGGAAAACATTATAGACTTTATGAAAAATTTGGGTCTCATTTAATGACTCTTGATGGTGTTGAAGGCGCCTATTTTGCCGTTTGGGCACCCAGTGCAAAAAAAGTTTCTGTTATTGGTGATTTTAATTTTTGGATTGAAGGCGAACACCCTTTAAATGTGCGTTGGGATGGCAGTGGTATCTGGGAGGGTTTTATACCATTAGTTGGCAAAGGCAACACCTATAAATATAAAATTCACAGTAATCATAATGATATAAAAACCGAAAAAGCAGATCCTTATGCTCGTCGTTGTGAGCACCCTCCAAAAACAGCTTCTATTGTTTGGGATGATTCCTATAAATGGAAGGATAAAACCTGGATGAAAAATCGTAAAAAACATAATGCCCTCGATGCTCCCTATTCTGTTTATGAGGTGCATTTGGGGTCCTGGAAAAAACACCTTGAAGAAAAACGGTTTTTATCTTATTTTGAATTGGCAGATGATTTGGTAAATTATGTAAAAGACATGAATTTCACTCATGTTGAATTGATGCCAATTATGGAATTTCCATATGATCCTTCTTGGGGTTATCAGGTTACAGGATATTTTGCTCCTACATCGCGATTTGGATACCCAGAAGAATTTAAATATCTAGTCGATAAATTACATCAAAACGGTATTGGAATCATTTTAGATTGGGTGCCTTCTCATTTTCCTGAAGATGCTCATGGTCTTGGTTTTTTCGACGGTTCTAGCCTTTATGAGCACCCCGACAAACGGAAAGGGTATCATCAAGACTGGAAAAGTTTAATTTTTAATTATGGTCGTAATGAAGTAAAATCATTTTTAATAAGTAACGCTATTTTTTGGTTGGAACAATATCATGCAGATGGTTTACGTGTCGATGCAGTTGCCTCTATGTTGTTTTTAGACTACTCTAGAAAAGATGGAGAGTGGGAGCCTAATATTTACGGGGGAAGAGAAAACCTAGAGGTTATAGATTTTCTTAAGGCCCTAAATGAAGAGGTTTACAGTTCCTTCCCTGATGTACAAACCATTGCTGAAGAATCAACAGCCTTTCCAATGGTGTCTAAGCCTACTTTTATTGGAGGGCTTGGATTTGGTATGAAATGGATGATGGGTTGGATGCATGATACCTTGGAGTATTTTGCAAAAGATACTATTTACAGAAAGTATCATCAAAATGAAATTACATTTAGTTTAGCCTA
>JAHEDS010000009.1 GCA_024641135.1 Flavobacteriales bacterium | reverse complement strand
GATACTAGGGCATTGGTTAGTTATATTAGAGATAATGGTGCTATGAATGCTGTCATAACTACAGACGTTGAGAATATAGAGGACTTGAAGCATCAACTTTCTCAAGTTCCAAGTATGAATGGGTTAGAATTAGCATCAAAAGTTTCTACAAAAGAGCCCTATTATTTTGGTAATGAAAATGCAACATATAAAGTATCTGCTCTCGATATTGGAATTAAGAAGAACATACTTAGGAATATTTCTAATCGCGATGTTTATATAAAAGTATTTCCTTATGATGCCACTTTTGAAGATTTAGAATCATTTAAACCTGACGGTTATTTTTTATCTAATGGACCCGGGGACCCAGAACCTTTAGTTGATGCTCAAAAAGTTGCTAAAGAAATTATCAAAAGAAATTTACCTCTCTTTGGTATTTGTTTAGGACATCAAGTAATAGCCTTGGCAAATGGTGTGTCTACTTACAAAATGCATAATGGACATAGGGGAATAAATCATCCAGTAAAAAATTTAAAAACAGGAAAAGGAGAGATAACTTCTCAAAATCATGGATTTGCTGTGAATAGAGAAGAAGCTGAATCTCATCCAGATTTAGAAATTACCCATGTGCATTTAAATGACAATACAGTTGCTGGGTTGGCAATGAAATCTAAAAATTGTTTTTCAGTACAGTATCATCCAGAAGCGAGTCCCGGACCACACGACTCATCATATCTTTTTGACCTGTTTATAGAAAACATTAAAAATAAATAATAAAAAGGCCTCAAAACACTACTCGTTTTTGAGGCTTTTAATTTACTAAAACGTTATAGGGAGGAATTTGTGTAATTCTTTAAAAACATGTGAATTAAAATAAGATTAAAGCGTAAATTTGAATAATTAAAGTAAAAAAAAGTGTACTTATGAGTATAATAATTAATATCCATGCTAGACAAATTTTAGATTCTAGAGGAAACCCTACTATTGAAGTAGATGTAGTAACTGAAAATGATATTTTAGGTAGAGCAGCAGTTCCATCTGGTGCTTCTACTGGTGAACATGAAGCGGTTGAGTTGAGAGATGGCGGAAAAGCTTATATGGGAAAGGGTGTTTTAAAGGCAGTTGATAATGTTAATTCTATTATTGCCCAAGAATTACTTGGGGTTTCTGTTTTTGAACAAAATCTAATTGATCAGATAATGATTGATTTAGATGGTACGCCAAACAAGTCAAAATTAGGTGCTAATGCTATACTTGGTGTTTCTTTAGCTGTTGCAAAGGCTGCCGCTGGGGAGTTAGGATTGCCATTATATCGTTATGTAGGTGGTGTTTCTGCAAATACGCTTCCGGTTCCAATGATGAACATTATAAACGGTGGTTCACATAGTGATGCCCCTATTGCTTTTCAAGAGTTTATGATTATGCCGGTAAAGGCTAAGACGTTCACTCATGCAATGCAAATGGGAACTGAGATTTTTCATCACTTAAAAAAGGTTTTACACGACAGAGGTTTAAGTACAGCTGTTGGTGATGAGGGTGGATTTGCACCAACTTTAGCCGGAGGAACTGAAGATGCTTTAGATAGTATAAAGTTAGCAGTTGAAAACGCTGGTTATACCTTTGGAGGAGATATTATGATTGCATTAGACTGTGCATCAGCTGAATTTTATGTTGACGGAAAGTATGATTATACAAAGTTTGAAGGGGATAAAGGAAAAGTAAGAAACAGTAAAGAACAAGCAGAATATTTGGCTGAATTAACTTCTAAATACCCTATTATTTCAATTGAAGATGGAATGGATGAAAATGACTGGGAAGGTTGGAAATTATTAACTGATAAAATTGGTAGTAAAGTTCAATTGGTTGGTGACGATTTGTTTGTAACTAATGTAAAACGACTATCCCGAGGTATTGAAGAAGGTATTGCGAACTCAATTCTTGTAAAAGTAAATCAAATAGGTTCACTTACAGAAACTATCGCAGCGGTTAATATGGCTAAAAATGCCGGATATACTTCTGTAATGTCTCATCGTTCTGGTGAAACAGAAGATAATACTATTGCTGATTTAGCAGTGGCTTTGAATTGTGGTCAAATTAAAACAGGGTCTGCCTCTCGTAGTGATCGTATGGCTAAATACAATCAATTACTCCGAATTGAAGAAGAACTTGGAACAACTGCTTATTTTCCACAAGAAAAAGCATTTAAGATAAAATAAAATAAATATACAATTATTAAAAAGCCAAATTCATTTCTGAATTTGGCTTTTTTTTGTTTTCTCAAAAAATTAATGGTTTTTATGTAACATTTGTTACATCTCTGTTTTTAAGTGACATAAGTCATGTTTTTTATGTTAATTTATTGATAAATTTATAAAATAATCTCTAAAAATTAAACTAATAAATATAATGTCATGAATAATTTAAAAGATAAATTATACCATAAAATTCAGGAACACAGACCTAGAGTTACTAGGCTTTTACAAGACCACGGGGATACTATTATTGATCATGTTTCGGTGTCACAAGTAATTGGGGGGATGCGAGGTATAAAGAGTTTGCTTACTGATATTTCCTATTTAGATCCTTTAGAAGGAATTCGATATAGAGGCTATACGTTGCCAGAGGTTTTAGAGAAATTACCTAAACCAAAGGATGCTGATATGCCTTATGTAGAGGGTTTGTACTATTTGTTACTTACTGGCGAAATACCAACTGTGGATGAAGTAAACTCATTAATGGTTGATTTTAAGAATAGAGGTGTCATTCCTAGATATGTGTGGGATGTGATTGATGCATTCCCTAGTAATAGTCATCCAATGGCAATATTATCTGCTGCCGTTATGAGTTTAGAAAGAGAATCTCATTTTAATAATAAATATAAAGATGGATTAAATAAGATGGATTATTGGAGTTCAACTTATGAAGACGCTACCAATCTTCTTGCTAAGATGCCATTAATAGGAGCCTATATTTATAACAAATTATATCATCCGGAAAAAGGGCATAGATACCCAGATCCTTCTTTAGATTTAGGAGCAAATTTTGCATTTATGATGGGTAAAGATAAACCGTATGATGATGTTTCCAGAATGTATTTTATTATTCATGCAGATCATGAAAGTGGAAATGTAAGCGCACACACAGGACATTTAGTTGCTAGTTCTTTATCTGATGTTTATTATGCAACATCGGCCATGATAAATGGTTTGGCTGGTCCTCTTCATGGGTTAGCAAATCAAGAGGTGCTTAGGTGGTTACAAGGTTTGAGAGAACAAATGAATGGTGAATTACCTTCTGAAGAAGATATGAAAAAATACGTCTGGGATACTTTAAATAGCGGACAAGTAATACCTGGTTATGGTCATGCCGTATTGCGTAAAACAGATCCTCGTTATACAGTTCAAAGAGAATTTTGTTTGAAGCATATGAAAGACGATGAATTGTTTAAATATGTTGATGCATTATATAAGGTAGTTCCAGATATTTTACGAGAACAAGGCAAGGCAAAAAACCCTTGGCCAAATGTAGATGCACAATCTGGTGTTGTTCAATGGCATTATGGAGTAACTCAATATGATTTTTATACAGTTCTTTTTGCTATTGGTAGATCTTTTGGAGTTTTATCAAATATAATTTGGGATAGAGCCTTAGGTTACTCATTAGAAAGACCAAAATCAATAACAACTGAAATGTTGGAAAAAATGGTTGAGATTAAAAATGAACCGGTAAGTTTAGTTTAATTTCACTATAAAATATTCTAAATAATTTAATAAGAATTTTACAAAAAGCGTTTATTTTAATAAACGCTTTTTGTTGTTAAAAAACTCCCAACATTTGCATATGGTGCGTCAATAAATCCTAGTAATTTTTGTAAATTAGCACTTCGTATAAAAAATTAAAACGTCATTAATTATGTCAGAAAAAGCTATCTTAGAAATAAACGATAAAAAATATGAATTTCCGTTAAAAACAGGGACTGAAAATGAAGTTGTAATGGATATTTCAAATCTAAGGAGTTTAACAGGAGGTATATCTACACTCGATTCTGGTTTTAAAAATACCGGTTCATGTGAAAGTGCTATTACATTTTTAGATGGAGAAAAAGGAATCTTACGATATAGAGGTTACTCTATTGAAGAATTAGCAGAAAAGGCTGATTTCTTAGAAGTAGCATTTCTATTAATTTTTGGTGAACTTCCAACGAAAGAACAACGCGATAAATTTCACACGGATATTAAGGCGCAATCTGTTGTTGATGAGGACCTTAAAAAGATTTTGGATGCGTTTCCTAAATCTGCACACCCTATGGGGATTTTGTCGTCTCTTACAAGTGCCCTAACAGCATTTAACCCATCTTCAGTAAATGTAAATTCTGAAGAGGATATGTATAAAGCTATAGTTAAAATCATGGGTAAATTCCCTGTGTTAGTAGCTTGGACTCATAGAAAAAAACAAGGTTTACCATTAGATTATGGAGATAAAAACTTAGGGTATGTTGAAAATGTCTTGAAAATGATGTTTAGACAGCCAAATGAAGAGTATGTTCAGAATAAAGTTTTGGTTGATGCTTTAGATAAGTTGTTAATTCTACATGCAGACCACGAACAAAATTGTTCAACTTCAACAGTTAGAATAGTAGGGTCTTCACATGCTGGATTATTTGCATCAATTTCTGCCGGAATTTCAGCGCTTTGGGGTCCACTTCATGGTGGTGCAAACCAAGCAGTTTTAGAAATGCTTGAAGCTATTAAACTGGATGGAGGAGATACTAAGAAGTATATGGGTAAAGCAAAAGATAAAGACGATCCTTTTCGTTTAATGGGATTTGGTCATAGAGTCTATAAAAACTTTGATCCGCGTGCACGAATTATTAAAAAGGCTGCAGATGAAGTTTTAGAAGACCTAGGAATTGAGGACCCAATATTAGATATTGCCAAAGGATTAGAGCAAGAAGCTTTAAAAGACTCTTATTTTGTTGATAGAAAATTATACCCTAATGTCGATTTTTATTCAGGAATTATTTACAGAGGCATGGGTATTCCAACGGATATGTTTACCGTTATGTTTGCTTTAGGTAGGTTGCCAGGTTGGATTTCACAATGGAGAGAAATGAGACTAAATAAAGAACCAATAGGAAGACCAAGACAACTTTATATTGGGGCTACAGTAAGGCCTTTTGTAGAAATTGATAAAAGATAAATTGTTTAATTCAAAATTGAAAGCTTCATATTTTCTATGAAGCTTTTTTTATATTAGCTCAATGATACAACTGAATATAAATAACGAAACTTCTCGTTTAAGAGCTGTTATCTTAGGAATTGCTAAGAGCAATGGACCTGTGCCAAAAATAGAGGATTGTTATGATCCTAAGAGTATTGAACATGTAAAGGCCGGCACGTATCCTAAAGAAGAAGATATGGTTTTAGAGATACAGGCTGTGGCCGATGTTTTTGAAAAATATGGTATTCAGGTTTACAGACCCGAAGTTATAAAAGATTGTAATCAGATTTTTTCACGTGATATAGCTTTTGTAATTGAAGATAAAATTATAAGAGCCAATATTTTACCTGATAGGGAAGAAGAAATAGATGCCATTGATTATATATGGAATCAAATAGATCCAGCAAAACGCATTATTTTACCTGAAGAATGTCATGCCGAAGGGGGTGATATCATGCCATGGAATGATTATATTTTTGTTGGCACCTATTCTGGAGACGATTATTCAAGTTATATAACAGCCAGAACCAATATGGATGCTGTAATAGCCCTGCAAGAGTTATTTCCGCATAAGACAGTTAAAAGTTTTGAATTGAGAAAATCGAACACTAATCCAAAAGAAAATGCCTTGCATTTAGATTGTTGTTTTCAACCTATTGGAACAAATAAAGCTATTTTGCACAAAAATGGGTTTCTTATAGAACGTGAGTACCAATGGTTGGTTGATTTTTTTGGACAAGAGAATATTTTTGAAATCACTAAAGAAGAAATGTATAATATGAATAGCAACGTATTTTCTATCTCTGAAACGGTGATTATATCAGAAAAAAACTTTACTCGCTTAAACACATGGTTACGTGCTCAAGGATTTACAGTAGAAGAAGTCCCTTATGCTGAAATAGCTAAACAAGAAGGATTATTAAGATGTTCAACCTTACCATTATTTAGAGATTGATTTATATTCAAAACTTAGACCAGTGACGATTTAAAAAAGCTGGCTCGAAAATCAATTTATAAATGTAATTAGTTATACTTTTGTGGAGTAATTTATCTGTCATGCAACAAACAACGAATACCATTTTAATGATTCGTCCCATTAATTTTAGGATGAATGAACAAACCGCAGTAAATAATTATTATCAAAAAATTTTAGACAATTTATTACCTGAAACAGTTAATAAAAAGGCTCAGCAGGAATTTGATGCGTTTGTTGAAAAACTTCAAAATATAGGAGTAAACGTTATTGTTGTAAATGATAGTAAGGCGTTTGATACACCAGATTCTATTTTTCCAAACAACTGGATTTCTTTTCACCAGAATGGTAATGTAGGTTTATATCCCATGTTTGCAGAAAACAGACGTCTGGAGCGCAGAGAAGATATTTTGGAAACATTGGAATCAAATGGATTTCTTATAAAAAACATTGTTGATTATACCAGTGGTGAAGAAGAAGACGTATTTCTTGAAGGCACCGGCAGTTTGTTATTAGATAGAGTACATGGTAAAGCCTATTGTGCTCTTTCTCCTCGAGCGGATGAAGAGTTGTTTATTGAATTTTGTGAAGATTTTGAATTTACACCTATAATTTTTAATGCCAATCAAACAGTAAATGGAATGCGAAAGGCTATTTATCATACAAATGTTATGATGTGTTTAGGTGAAACATTCGCAGTTATTTGTTTATCGAGTATTGATAATAAACAAGAGCGAAAAAATGTTATTCAACATTTAAAAGAAGATGGGAAAGAAATTATTGATATTACTGAAGATCAGGTTAATAATTTTGCTGGTAATATGTTACAGGTAAAAGGGGCCAATAACGAGTTGTATTTAATAATGAGTCAGTCTGCCTACGATTCACTTACCATCTCTCAAATAGATGCTCTAAAAAAGCATAATAAAGCTATTGTGTCTAGTTCTTTAGATACTATTGAGGCATGTGGAGGAGGAAGTGCGCGTTGTATGATGGCTGAGGTGTTTTTGCCTAAAGCGTAATGTCTTAATTATTTAGATTTTGGAAGTTGTACATAAAAAGTACTACCTACATTTAAATTACTTTCAACCCAGATTTTTCCATGATTTAATTCAACTAGTTCTTTACAAATAGAAAGACCTAAACCAGTACCTTTTTCATTCTTTGTACCTATAGTAGTAAATGAATTATTTTTAAAGAGTTTTTCTAAGTTTTCTTTAGAAATGCCAATACCAGTATCTGCAATACTAATAATACAACTGCCGTTACTAATGTGATTTGAAATAGTAATAGAATCACCATTTTTACAGAATTTCACTGCATTTGCAAGTAAGTTTTGAATCACAATTTCAAACATACTCCTGTCTGCATAAACAAACTCGCGTAATGAGTGATCAATTAAATCTATGCCTTTGTTATCTAGACGTTGTTCAATAAGTTTAATTTTATCTTCAAAAACCTCTTGTACATCAAACAATGTTGGTTTTGGTTCGAGTGAATGCATTTGAGATTTCGACCAGTTAAGTAAGTTGAAAAGTAATAAAGAGGCGTTATTAGCATTTTCGCTTAGTTCAGGAATTAAATTGTCAAATTCTTCTCTTGATAAGGACCCTTCTCTTAATAAATCAATAAAGCCATTAATAGAAGAAAGGGAATCTTTTAAATCATGTGATATTATTGAAAACAATTTATCTTTTACATTAATTACATTTTCAAGATTTTCGGTTTGTTCTTTAAATGCTGTGTTTTGTAATTCAATCTTCAGGTTTTTCTCTTCTAATTCCTGAGTATATTTTAAACTGGTATTCCGTTTTAAATATATTAAAATTAAAAAGGTAGAAACAATGCCTAATGCTAATAAAAGTCCATAAAGAATTAATTGAAACCGGTCAATTTCATTATCTCGTTCCAACAGAGAACTTTGTTGAAATTCAGTTAAGCTTGCATCGGAAGTTCGCGAATTAAATTCAGGACTTAATTCAAGAGAGCTTTCTGTAACAGAATCTAAATTTATGGTTTTATTTTCAAGACTATTTTTTAAATCATAGTATTCTCTTTGCCAATAAAAAGCACTTTCAAATTTTCTTTTAGTAGAATCTAACTCTTTCATAAGCTGATAATACCTAAGTAATTCTTGTTTATTATCAATTGATTTAGCAAGTTCGCCAGCTTCAGAGAGTTGCTTTTCAGCTATTATCGTTTTGTTTTGAGATAGGTTTAATTGTCCAAGATTCATTAACGAAATAGTGAGCCCTAATTTATTATTAGATTTTCGGTTTAAAATTAACCCTTGAATAAGAAACTTATTAGCCCTGTCAAAATCATTAAATTTTAAATATTCACCTCCTAATTTAGGTAATATACGTCCTTTTATAGAGTCATTAGAATTCCCTATTCTTTTTAAAACATCTTGGTAATATTCAATAGATTTTCTGTATTCCTGTTTTGCCGAATAAAGCTCTGCTAAATTATTTGTAGATTCAATAATGTCTTTATCTTTCTTTAGCTCTTTTTGTAATTGTAAAGCTTTTAAATAGAAATCAATAGCCTTGTCTTGGGCGTTGATGTTAAAATAGGCTTTAGCCAAATTACCATAAGCAGAACATAATTCGCGTTTAAGATTTCTTTTTTCAAATTCTTTTATGGCTGATAAAGAATATTGTAATCCTTTTGTGTAGTTTCCACGTTTTATTTCAATTAAGCCAATACTATTATTCACTTTAGCTATGCCTAATGTGTCTTTTAAATTACCAAATAAAACTTTTGATTTGGCATACCCTGTAATGGCATTAATATAGTCGTTCTTACTGGCGTAAATTAAAGATTTAAAATAAGTGATTTCAGCAATGCCAAACGCGAAATTCATTGCATTTGACAATTTTTCACTTTCATAAATATATTTTAAAGCTTTATCATAATCTTCATTATCATAAAGGCGTTTAATTAGTTTTAAGGAAGTTTCTACTTTTAAAGAATCAGATTCTTCAAAGGCCAATTGTATGATAAGGCTATCTATCTCTTTGGTTTGAGAAAATCCAGAGCCTGCCAAAAGAAATAAAAAAAGAGTAATTATTTTCCTCATACAATATTTAATATACAACTGTCAATAATCATATAATGTTTCTTGTTGAGGGAATTAAGACTACGTTATATAGTTGTATTTTATTTTATTCGTCCCAAATACCAAAGACATTAATAGCATTTACGTTAACAAATGTTGCAAAAAGCCTTTTAAAAATCTAATTTCTGCGTTTTAATACCAATAAATTAGATTAAATGACATGGGTATTTTTATAAAAAATCGACGAATAGTTGAAAGGCAAAAAACTCGGAAAAACGGTATGTGTAATGAGATAATAAATTATTGAGATGTTGATGTTTTGAGTTTTTTAATAAATATTTTTTTACAACTAAACTTTAATAAAAGTTTTATCTTTGTTTCCTTAAAAAGCAACAGTTAATGAGCCTTCAAGAGACTTTATCAATTCAGATTAAACAAGCAGTAAAAACGACTTACAATATTTCATTAGATGCTATTGAGTTTCAAGCGACCAGAAAAGAATTTCCTGGTGATATTACAGTAGTTATTTTTCCAATGCTTCGCTTTGTTAAAGGAAACCCTGTACAAATAGGTACTGATATTGGAAATTATTTGGTAAATAATGTAAAAGAAGTAAAAGCCTTTAATGTTGTTAAGGGGTTTTTAAATATTGAAATTAATGATGCTTTTTATGTTCAGTTTTTTAATGAGATCAATGTAGTTGAATATTATGGTTATGTGAATGATGGCGGAGAGGCAAAAGCTATAATGGTTGAGTATTCTTCTCCAAACACCAATAAGCCATTACATTTAGGTCATATTCGAAATAATTTATTAGGATATAGTGTTGCTGAAATTTTAAAGGCTTCGGGTAAAAAAGTATATAAAACCCAAATTATTAATGATAGAGGGATTCATATTTGTAAAAGTATGTTAGCATGGAAACGTTATGGGAATAATGAAACACCTGAAAATACGGGATTAAAAGGAGATAAGTTAGTTGGAAATTATTATGTAAAATTTGATCAAGAATATAAAAAAGAAGTCGCAAAATTAATTCAGGACGGAAATTCTGAAGACGATGCAAAAAAGCAAGCCCCAATATTATTAGAAGCTCAAAATATGCTTTTAAAATGGGAGGCTGGCGATAAAGAAACGGTGGCGCTTTGGAAAATGATGAATCAATGGGTATATGATGGTTTTAATATTACTTATAAAAATTTAGGAGTAGATTTTGATACCCTTTATTATGAGAGTAATACGTATTTGTTAGGAAAAGAATTTGTTGCAGAAGGGTTAAAATCTGGTGTTTTTATTAAAGAAGAAGATGGTTCTGTTTGGTGTGATTTAACAGAAGATGGATTAGATAAAAAAATTGTACAGCGTTCAGATGGTACCGCAGTTTATATGACTCAGGACATTGGGACGGCAATACAACGAATTAAAGATTTTCCAGATGTAGGAGGGATGGTTTATACCGTTGGAAATGAGCAAGACTATCATTTTAAAGTTTTGTTTTTAATTTTGAAGAAATTAGGTTTTGAGTGGGCTGAAAATTTGTATCATTTAAGTTATGGTATGGTTGATTTACCATCTGGTAAAATGAAGAGTAGAGAGGGAACGGTAGTTGATGCCGATGATTTAATTGATGAAATGGCCTCTACCGCAAGTGATATTTCTGAAGAACTCGGTAAACTAGAAGGGTATTCTGAAGAAGAAAAACAAGATCTTTATAAAACGATAGGTCTTGGGGCTTTGAAATATTTTATATTAAAAGTAGATCCTAAAAAACGAATTCTTTTCGATCCTAAAGAATCGATAGATTTCCAAGGTAATACAGGGCCTTTTATTCAATATACCTATGCACGAATACAGTCTATTATTCGTAAAGCTGATTTTGATTATTCAGTGGTGCTAAACGATGTCGTTTTACATGAAAAGGAAAAGGAACTATTGAAACAATTACAATTATTTCCGGAGGTTATTCAAAATGCAGCCGACACTCATAGTCCGGCATTAATTGCAAATTATACTTATGATTTGGTTAAGGAATTCAATTCTTTTTATCAGAATGTATCTATTTTAGGAGCGGACCATTTAAATGAAAAAATATTTAGGGTTCAGCTTTCAAAAAAGGTGGCCTTAACTATAAAAAATGCGTTTAGGTTATTAGGGATTGATGTGCCAGAACGGATGTAAAAAAGAGGTATTTATTTTAAATATTTTAAACCTTCATAAACTACAATACCGACAGCATTTGCCAGGTTAAGACTTCTTACATTTTTATTATATATTGGGATTTTATATAAATCTTTAGAATGGGTATTTAAAATATGCTTTGGTAACCCTACCGATTCTTTACCAAAAACAAGAAACATGTTGTCTTCATAAGGAATATTCCAATGAGTATTTTGGCCGTGACTTGATAAAAACACTAAATTTTCTTTGTTGTTTATTTTGAAAAAATCTTCGATGTTATCATAATAAACTATGTCCAGATATTGCCAGTAATCTAATCCGGCGCGTTTTAGTCTTGTGTCATTTATTTCAAAGCCCAAAGGTTTAACCAAATGTAATTTTGACCCTGTTGCTAATGCAAGCCTTCCAATATTCCCAGTGTTGTTGGGTATTTCTGGTTCAATAAGAACAATGTTAAGAGGCATTTTTTTTAACGATTTTTATAAAAATAATCCTAATTAAAAGAATAAATGGAAACCCATGAAGAAGCAAATCGAACCAATCCATCAGTTGCATACCATGTGCACCTCCAGTAACCCAGCGTAATTTCCCTAAAAAATGAGGTTCAGGAATGTAAGGAGCTAAGCCTAATGTTAGGCAAAGTAATAAAATAAGTTTCCAATTATTAAAGGCAGACACAGTTTATCTTGTTTAAAAAATTAATCGTTTTCTTCGGCTTCAAATTCAGTAATGCTGGCATCAAATTCTGCATCTAAAAATTCATTCTTACTAATCCAGTAATCAGAAGTTATTAAATTAAAAGTAGTATTACTTAGATGGTTTAATTGCCAGGCAATACTTTCGGCCTCCTTAAATTCTTTTTTTCCTGCAATTTGCTCAGCGAATAACCTTTTTATTACATTATTCCCAGATAATGTGGTGTTAAAACATTTTAATACCACTTCTTTTGTTATTTCTTTTTTGTTTTTATCAAGCTGTTCAATTTCAAATTCAATTATCGTGGCCTTGGCATTAGGAAAGGTACCATTAAAAGCTTTATACAGAAGTTGATTAATATTAAATAACTGGTGATGCAATGAAATGTCTGCATATTCTTCAGAGATTTTATCTTCAAGCATTTCATTTGAAATCTGTTCAATTTGATTAGAATTTAATTTTTTTGATAGCTTGTATTCTAAAACAATAGCAGCGGCTTCTTCAGGCTCAAAATCTGAAATAGCCATAAAAAGTAATTCTAAAACCTCTTCAGGTTTCGAATTTTGAGCGTCCTCAAACCCAAACCTTTCCAGTAATTGTATATAATCTTCTAGTGTCCATGCATTAGAAAGCTCAGACACCGATTTTATATTATTAATTATGAGGTGGTATTTCACAATTTTACTTTTTCTTTAATTCGTAAAGATCTAAACGCCTGTCCTTTAAGTTTCTGACACTACCAAACTGGTTGAGTTCTCTAAGAAGGTCAATATCTACATCGGCAATTAAAATCATTTCAGAGTTTTGTGTCGCTTCGGCTTTAACCCCATTTGTAGGAAAGGCAAAATCACAAGGTGTAAACACCATGGATTGTGCAAACTGGATATCCATATTTTGTACTTTGGGTAAATTACCTACACTGCCGGCAATTGCTACGTAACATTCGTTTTCAATAGCTCTGGCTTGTGCACAGTGGCGAACACGTGAGAAACCATTTTGGGTATCTGTTAAAAATGGTACGAACAATATATCCATTCCTTCATCAGCTAAAATTCGACTTAATTCAGGAAACTCAGAATCATAACAAATTAAAATACCTATTTTTCCACAATCAGTATCAAATGCCTTTAATTCATTTCCTCCAATCATTCCCCAAACTTTGGCTTCATCTGGTGTAACATGTAGTTTTTCATATCGTTCCATCGTTCCATCACGTCTACATAAATAACCTGCATTATGCAGCTTACCGTCTACCATTTCAGGCATACTTCCTGTTATAATATTAATGTTATAAGAAATGGCTAATTTTGAAAAGCGTTGTACTATTTCGGCTGTGTGTTTTGCCAGCTCCCTAATGGCTTCAGGTGTAGATAAGTGGTTGTTTTCTGCCATTAATGGCGCATTAAAAAATTCAGGAAATAATGCAAAATCACTTCTATATCCAGAAACAGAATCAATAAAAAACTCAGCTTGCTCCATAACATCGTCTAAACTTTTATAAGGGCGCATTTGCCATTGAACCAAGCCTAAACGAACTATTTTTTTTATAGCTGTTGCTTTTTTATTTTGTTTTTCATAATAAATATTGTCCCATTCAAGTAATACAGCATATTCATGTGAAGAGGCATCTCCTTCAAGATAGTTCGTTAATATACGAGCAGGATGAAAATCGTTTGAAATTTGAAAATTTAATACCGGGTCATGTATTTCTTTACGTCTAACTTTGTCAATATATTCTTTTGGACTTAAAGTGTCTGCATATTTGTGGTAATTAGGAATTCTGCCACCAAAAGCTAAGCCCTTTAAATTTAAACGTTCACATAAATCTTTTCTATAATCATACAGCCTTCTACCTAAGCGTAATCCTCTAAATTCCGGTTTGATAAACACATCAATTCCATAGATAATATCGCCATCATTAGTGTGGGTGCTAAAAGTATAGTTGCCAGTAATTTGCTCGTAAGTGTGATTATGATCGAACTTGTCGTAATCTACTATAATACTTAATGCGCAACCTGCTATTTGATTATTTACCTTTATAACAGCTTGTCCTTCTGGGAATTTATGAATGAGCGTTCTAATCTGTTCTTCTTTCCAAATAGAATCCGGCATGGTTGTATATGAAGCAATCATGGCCTGTTTCAATTCCTGATAGTCCTTTAAATTTAAATAGGTTAACTCAATATTCTCAATATCTTTCATAGGTAGACTTTAATTATTTTTTGCTATTTTCTTATTGAAAAGCAATTAGTTAGAAAATGCTTTACAGTTTATAAAAATAGATTGCGAAAGTACATATTTTATAATTTATTTTATAAGATATGTAAGTTTCATTGTAATAGAAGCGGTTTTCTCTTTTGAAGAAGTATTATATGCACCGCCCCAAGAATAGTCTTCATTTGAATTTTGACCAGTTATTTGAAAAATTCCCATTTGTGCCAAAGAAAGTTCACCTAATTTAGCACCAGAATTTTCAGAAATACTTTTTGCACGTAGAAGCGCATTTTCAGTTGCTCTAGAAACCATTTCAATTTTCAAATCTTCCAGTTTAGTATAATAATATCTTGGCGCCATAGAATATAATTGAATACCTTTATTTAGTAATTCGGTAACTTCTCTTGAAATTTTTTCGACCTTTTCAACTTCATTTGAGTTTATTTGTACGGTTTGACTCAAAGTATATCCAGTGAATTCTTGACCTAAATATTTCCCGTCTGAGGAATAGTTTTGTTTATTGTTTTGTTGCGTTTCAACGGCACTAAAAACGATTAAGCTATCATTAAGTCCTTTAGATTTAAAATAATCATAAATAGCTTCCTTATCATTTTTTAAATCAGCGTAGGCTTGTTTCAAATCCTTATTAACCTGCGAAAATCTTGCTTCCCATACAATAAGGTCTGAAGTAAAGTTAGCTTCTCCAAGCCCAGTAACTGAGATGGTTCCGGCCTTTTTATTTCTGTTGATTACCGCATGTCCAAAAATAATGGAGGCAGCAACAATAGAAATTGCAAATACAATGGCATTAAGATTGTTTTTCATAAAAAAACACTTTAAATAGAATTAAAATAATTAACGAATTGATTTAACAAATCTACTCAGATCTTTTATAGAATTATCAGTGATGTATTTAATAAATGCACTTCCAATAATAGCACCTTTCGCATATTGAGTGGCTTCATTAAAAGTAGCATTATTATTAATTCCAAAACCAACAATTTGAGGGTTTGT
The DNA here is from genome assembly GCA_024641135.1 of Flavobacteriales bacterium. GTDB lineage: Bacteria > Bacteroidota > Bacteroidia > Flavobacteriales > Flavobacteriaceae > Yeosuana. The sequence goes on along the minus strand of JAHEDS010000009.1, from coordinate 35,887 downwards.
TAAATCCATATCAGATATACGCTTAAAATAGTGTTTTTGGTTGTCTCCAAAACCTGATTGACTTCCGGTAACACTTGAGCTACTTACCATATAAATAAAACCATTTGAAATAGAATCTATAAATTTAATACGCTCGGTTGAAGTTTGTGGTGTTATTAAAAACACATTGATTAATCCGTAATTTTCAAAGATGGATTTGTATTGCTCATTGTAAACGTCAACTGGTAAATCTGGGATTATTAAACCGTCAATACCAAGTTCTTTACATTTTTTACAGAAGCCTTCAACACCATATTGCAATATGGGATTAAAATAACCCATAATAATTAGAGGAAGCTGAACCGATTTTCTGATATCTTTTAATTGATTAAAAAGTATTTCCGTTGTCATACCATTTTTAAGAGCCTGCGTAGAACTGGCTTGAATAGTAGGTCCATCTGCTAGTGGGTCACTAAAGGGTAAACCAATTTCAATCATGTCTACACCACTTTTTTCTAAATCTTGAATAATTGTTGTGGTATCGTTTAGACTGGGATATCCTGCTGTAAAATATATAGAAAGTAATTTTTTATTCTCCTGTAATTTTTGTTGAATTCTGTTCATTGAAAACTAAATTATAATTTAAAATAATCTATATACGTGTTTAAATCTTTATCCCCACGACCTGATAAACTGACTACAACGACATCTTCTTTTTTGAATTTTTTATGTTCGAAAATAGCAAGTGCATGTGCTGTCTCAATGGCTGGAATGATGCCTTCTAACTGACATAATTCTAAACCAGCTTTCATAGCATCATTGTCTGTAATAGACATAAATTCTGCACGTCCCGTTATAGATAAATGTGCATGCATAGGTCCAACACCAGGATAATCCAATCCTGCTGAAATAGAGTATGGCTCTGTAATTTGCCCATCTTTTGTTTGCATCAACAGTGTTTTACATCCATGAATAATACCTTCTTTTCCTAAGACAGAAGTTGCTGCGCTTTCACCGGAATCAATTCCTAACCCCGCTGCTTCAACGGCAATAATATTCACATTTACATTATCAAGGAAATGATAATAGGTTCCAGCGGCATTACTACCACCTCCTATACACGCCACAACATAATCCGGGTTTTCTTTACCAATATGTTCCTTTAGTTGCCATTTAATTTCTTCAGAAATGATAGATTGAAATCTGGTAACCATGTCTGGATAGGGGTGTGGTCCAATGGCTGATCCAATGATATAATGGGTGTCTACTGGGTTGTTAATCCAATCGCGAATAGCTTCATTGGTAGCATCTTTCAAGGTTTTACTTCCTGATAATGCCGGAACTACTGTGGCACCCAACATTTTCATTCTAGCAACGTTTGGAGCTTGTCTGGCAATATCAATTTCACCCATGTAAACAATACATTCCAATCCCATTAGTGCACAAACAGTAGCGGTGGCAACACCATGTTGTCCAGCTCCAGTTTCTGCAATAATTCGGTTTTTACCCAATCGTTTTGCCATTAATATCTGACCAATAGTATTGTTTATTTTATGGGCTCCTGTATGGTTGAGGTCCTCACGTTTTAGATATATATTGGTCTTATATTTTTCTGAAAGGCGTTTTGCAAAATAGAGAGGCGATGGTCTTCCAACATAATCTTTTAAAAGTTGGTCAAACTCTTTCTTAAAGGAAGGTTCTGCCATTATTTTAAGATAGTTTTGGCGTAATTCTTCTACATTAGGATATAGCATTTCAGGGATGTAAGCCCCACCAAATTCCCCATAGTATCCTTTTTCGTTTACATTATAGCTCATAATTGGGATTTAAATTCTTTTAATTTTTCTATATTTTTTAATCCTGGCGCTGTCTCAAATTGACTATTGACATCAATGGCATGGCAAAGTTTTGATTCTTTTTTATTTAAAAAGGCTTTAATATTTTCTAATTCTTGCAAACCGATACCTCCGCTTAAAAAATAAGGTTTACTTGATGTATAGTTTTTTAAAACGGTCCAATCAAAAGTATATCCATTACCGCCTGGTAATTTTCCTTTGGTATCAAATAAATAAAAGTCACAAACCGATTCATAAGGTTTTAAGTTATCAAAATCAAATTGGTCTTTTATAGAAAAAACCTTTATGATTTCAACGCCTTGTGATTTCAGATTTTTGCAGTATTCGGGCGATTCACTCCCATGAAGTTGTACTATTTGTAATTTATGAGTTTTTATTAGTTTAATTACTTCTTTTAAATCAGCATCAACAAATACGCCCACTTTTTTTATTGTTGATGGAATTGCAGGCAAGTCGCCTTTAAAATATCTTGCAGATTTTTCATGAAATATAAATCCAAGATAATCTGGTTGCAATGCTGCAACAGCTTTAATGTTATCTTGATATTTCATGCCGCAAACTTTTAATTTCATTCCATCAAATCTTTAATAAATTGTTTAGCACTAAGTCCAGCGTTATTTGTTTTCATGAAGTTTTCACCAATAAGAAATCCCTGATATCCATATGGTTGTAGTTCCTTAATCGCATGCGTACTGCTAATGCCACTTTCAGAAACTTTAACGAAATCGTTTGGAATAAGGCTACTTAAATTTTTACTTATTTCTAAACTCACCTCAAAGGTTTTTAAGTTTCTGTTATTGACGCCCAACATGTCTAAACTTGGCATAAGTGATTTATGCAATTCCTCTTCATTATGAACTTCTAGTAAAACATCGAGAGACAGGCTTTTAGCTAATTCTGAAAATTGTTTAATCTCTTGCTTACTTAAAATAGCAGCAATTAATAAAATAACGTCAGCTCCGTTTGCTTTAGCTTCAATAATCTGATATTCATCAATAATAAATTCTTTACGTAATAAAGGTAAATTACAGCTTGCTCTGGCTATTAATAAATCATCTAATGAGCCACCAAAATACTTGCCATCGGTTAATACAGACATGCCACAAACCCCCGCTTCTTCATATCCTTTAGCTACATCAAAAACATTTAATTCTTGGTTAATTACCGATTTGGAAGGAGAGCGCCTTTTATGTTCAGCAATAATACCTGTATGACTTTGTTTTAATTTATCTGCTAAAGAAATTGTCTTTCTGTGGAATAAAACGGACGCTTCTAATTGATTTATTGGAATTAATGATTTCCTTAAATCAACTTCAATTCGCTTATCAATTACTATGTTATCTAAAATGGTCATATTATTTACTTAGATCTTGAATAGTTTGTAATGCTTTTAGTCCTTTTCCAGAAAGTAAAGATTCTTTAGCTAGTTCAAATCCTTTATTGTGTTCAATTTTCTTAGTTGTGGCTATTGCCAAACCAGAATTGGCACAAACCACATTGTTTTGAGCTTCGGTACCTTTGCCTTTAATAACGTTCATAAAAATTTTTGCAGATTCTTCAACTGTACTTCCGCCAAAAATTGCCTCTTGTTTAATCTGAGAAACGCCTAAGTCTTCCGGGGAAAACATAGTTTCGGAGTGATTAGAAATTACTTTTGTTTTTCCGGTAAGCGAAATTTCATCATAACCATCTAAAGCATGGACAATGGAATAATTTTTATCGGTATTTTGATATAAATAACCATACAAGCGTAGTAATTCCAAATTAAATACGCCTACCATCTGATTTTTTGGAAAAGAAGGATTCACCATGGGTCCCAACATATTAAAAAAAGTTTTTACACCTAATTCGCGTCTAATAGGACCAACATTTTTCATAGCTGGATGAAATAAAGGGGCATGAAGTACACATATGCCAGCTCGATCAATAGAACGTTTTAAGAAATCTTCATTATTTGAAAATTTAATTCCTAAATATTCCATAACATTTGAAGACCCACAAGCTGATGATACGCCGTAATTTCCGTGTTTTGCAACTTTAACACCAGCGCCTGCAGTTACAAAAGAAGCTAGTGTAGAAATATTAAAAGTGTCCTTTCCATCACCTCCAGTTCCGCATAAATCAATGGCATTAAATTCTTCTAAATCAATGGGAATACATAATTCTAAAAGGGCATCTCTAAATCCTCTTAACTCATCAAGTGTAATATTACGCATCATGTAAACCGTCAAAAACGAAGCAATTTGACTTTGATTATACATACCATTTGATATATTTACTAAGGCCTGTTTAGCTTCTTCGCTTGAAATGCTTTCGTGATTTATAAGTCTGTTTAATAGCTGTTTCATCGCTTAAGAATTTATCCAGTTTTTAAGAATTTGTTTACCTTGAGGCGTAAGTACCGATTCCGGATGGTATTGTACCCCTTTTACATCATATACTTTATGGCGCAACGACATGATTTGTCCATTTTCATCAACAGACGTAACTTCTAAAACGTCTGGTAATTCCGGACTTACAACCCATGAATGGTAACGACCTACTTCAATTTCTTTTTCTAAACCATTAAATAAAGGTTCATCATCTACTGTAATAGTAACTTTTGTAGCAACACCATGATAAACATTATCTAGATTTATAAGTTTAGCACCAAAAACTTCGCCAATAGCTTGTTGACCTAAACAAACTCCTAAAATACTTTTAGTAGGTGCATACCTTTCAATAATTGGCTTTAATAAACCGGCCTCATCAGGAATTCCTGGACCTGGAGATAATACGATTTTTTCAAAAGACTCAACATCATCTAATGTTAATTTATCATTTCTAACTACAGTGACTTCACAATCTAAATCTTCTAAATAATGTACCAGATTATAGGTGAAACTATCATAATTATCTATCACTAATATTTTTGTCATTTTAAATATTTTCTGCTATTTCAATGGCCTTAGTTAAGGCACCTAATTTATTATATACTTCTTGTAATTCTGTTCCAGGATTTGATTTTGAAACAATACCCGCACCTGCTTGCCAATGTAATTTGTGATTCTTACTTAAAAATGTTCTAATCATGATTGCATGATTGAAATTCCCTTCAAAATCCATAAAACCTATGGCACCTCCATAAAAAGAGCGACCTGTTTTTTCGTATTTTTCAATAAGTTGCATGGCTCTGTGTTTTGGAGCTCCACTCAAGGTTCCTGCCGGAAAAGTATCGGCTACTACTTGCATTGTAGAAACATTTTTATGTTTTTCTCCTGTTACTTTACTTACTAAATGAATAACATGAGAAAAAAATTGAACTTCTCTGTATGTATCAACTGTTACCTGACTTCCGTTTCTGCTTAAGTCATTTCTTGCCAAATCGACTAACATAACATGTTCTGCATTTTCTTTGTCATCAATTTTTAATTGTTTTGCTAATTCGGCATCTTTTAAATCGTTACCAGTACGCTTAAATGTACCGGCAATAGGATGAATTTCAGCTTTTCCATTACTTACAATTAACTGTGCTTCTGGAGAACTACCAAAAATTTTAAAATTTCCATAATCAAAATAAAACAAATAAGGAGAAGGGTTTATACTTCTTAAGGCACGGTATACATTAAACTCATCACCTTTAAATTCTTGTGAAAAACTTTTTGATAATACTAATTGAAAGACATCACCTCGGGCACAATGTTTTTTAGCTAAATTGACATGGTTTTTGTATTCCTCATCTTTTAAATTTGATTCTATTTCTCCTTTGGCTGAAAAGTTGTAAGAGGCAAAGTTTCTTGCCTTTATAAGTTGAAAGATACTATCAATGTTACTTTCGTTTTCATAACAATGAGCAAAAATATAGGCTTCATTTTTATGATGATTTATTGCTATTATGTTTTGGTAAACAGCGTAGTAAATATCTGGTATGTTTACTGAATTATCTTTTTTAGAGATTTCTATATCTTCGAAATATCGGACAGCATCATAGGCTATATATCCAAAAATACCATTATTAATAAACTTAAATGCCGTTTCAGATTTAACTTCGAATCGTTTTGTAAACTGATGAATTTGCTCGGTTACATTCACGTCTTTAGAAATCTCTAAACTGCTAGAGCTACCATCTGGGAATGTTTGAAAAATGGTTTCGTTTTCAACTTTTATTGAAGCAATAGGGTTAAAACATATATAAGAAAAACTATTATCATTAGCATGATAATCACTACTTTCAAGTAGAATGCTGTTTGGGTAGTTATCTCTAATTTTTAAATAAATGCTTACAGGGGTAATGGTGTCTGCAAGAATTTTTTTGTAATGGGTATATAAGTTAAATGTTTTCATTTGTATTCATTAAAAAAGGCTTGTCGTGAATGACAAGCCTTTTTTATATTTTAATTTTTAAATATACTAAGCGACTACTTCACGAAATTAATTTCTGAAAGCACCACCACCAAGTAATATTTAAAATTATGTTCATAATTTGTATTTCGGTCAAATATAGAAATGAAAATATAATTACACAATAAGTTTTTAAATTTTTATTTAAAAATATGTTAAACGGGCATTTTATAAATAAGTAATAATTAAATTTATAACTATGAAATATACTTGGATAATACTTTTTGTGCTCATTTTTACTAGTTGTAAGGATAGTAAACAATCTAATAATAGAGAGCAAGACAGTTCGGTTGAGCTAAAAATAAATGATACTATTAATACGGAAAGTGTTAATCTTGAAATATATAACTTTAGTGGTTTTAAAAAGTATTTAAACCGACAAGATGATAAGGTTTATGTGATAAATTTTTGGGCCACGTGGTGCGCCCCGTGCATAAAAGAATTGCCTTTTTTTGAAAAACTAAATAAGGAATACAGTAATAAAAATATTGAAGTTATTTTGGTGAGTTTGGATTTTCCTCATTTATATGAAACAAAACTGAAACCTTTTATTTTAGAGCATCATTTAAAATCAAAGGTTATTGCGTTGGACGATGTCGATATGAATACTTGGATACCGTTGGTTAATCCAGATTGGTCCGGTTCTATACCAGCCACAATCATATATAAAAATAACGAGTCTAAATTTTTTGAACAGCCATTTACCTATGAGGGTTTAGAAATGGAAACACTTAAATTTTTAAAATAATAGCTTATGAAAACACCGGTTTTATTATCAATCATGATGATTGCGTTTATTAGCGATTTCACAAACCAAGATATCGTTAAAGATTCAGGTTACAAAATAGGAGATGTAGTTTCCGATTTTGAATTACAAAATATCGATGGTAAAATAATTTCTCTTTCAGATTTTAAAGATGCCAAAGGATTTATTATAACTTTTACCTGCAACACATGTCCATTTGCCATTGCATATGAAGACAGAATTATTGGCCTAGACAAAAAATATGCATCAAAAGGGTATCCTGTAATTGCAATTAATCCCAATAATCCTCTTGTCCAACCCGGCGATAGTTATACTGCCATGCAGCAAAGGGCTAAAGAAAAAGGTTTCACATTTCCTTATTTAGTTGATGAGGGACAAAACGTGTATCCAAAATTTGGTGCAACTAAAACACCTCACATGTATGTGCTACAAAAAACCAAACAAGGTAATGTCGTTAAATATATAGGTACTATAGATGATAATTATAAGGATGCTTCTGCAGTAAAAACTAGATATGTTGAGGACGCGGTTGATGCTTTATTAAGGGGAGAAGAGATTAAACAAAAAGAAACTAAGGCTATTGGATGTTCCATAAAAGTTTGATTATAAAATAGGCAAACCATTATTTTTATATAAAAAGTAATGAAGATATATTATTTTTGTCGCTTAAAATTTTTAAAATGGAAGATTTAACACAACATGAATGGGTGGAACAGCTTGAAAATGATGATAAAGCTGTTATTATAGATGTTAGAACGGATAACGAGGTTTCATATGGAATTATTCCAAACGCTATTCACCTAGATTTTTACAGAGGACATGATTTTATAGCTGAAATTGAAAAGCTAGATAAAAATAAAAACTATTATGTATATTGTAGATCTGGAAACAGAAGTGGCCAAGCGTGTAAGATTATGGGTCAATTAGGGTTTAAAAATGCCTATAATCTTGTTGGTGGAATGATGCAATGGCAAGGTGAAATAATTTAATTAATTATTAATATGAAAAAATTATTATTTGTTTTAGGTCTTATTTTATTTTCAGTAAGTGGTTGTAAAGGCCAGTTAGATACTGGATTAAAGGATATTTCTGTGGAAGAAATGCAATCATTACTAAAAGTTGATGATGTACAACTTGTAGATGTTAGAACACTAGAGGAATATGAATCGGGTTTTATTGCTAATGCACAAAACATAGATTATTATTCGCCGACTTTAGATGAGGACCTTAAAATATTGGACAAGAAAAAACCTGTAATTTTGTATTGTCGCAGTGGCAAAAGAAGTAGAGATTGTTCTGAAAAATTAATAGAAGCTGGATTTCAAAAAGTCTACAATTTAAAAGGAGGCATTTTGGAATGGGAGCATGAAGGCATGGAAATTAATTATTAAAATAAAAAAGCCTCTCAATTTTGAGAGGCTTTTTTATTTTAATAATTCCTTCTAAAGCAGTTTGTTATTAAAACAATTCGTTTTCAGTAGTATATAAAAAAAATTGTTATATTTGATTGACTCCAAATGATGACCCTTTATCTTAAATGATTAATTAGCGTTAATCATTTATTATATTAAAATTATCCCCTTTATTTTTTTACATACACCATATAAAAATTATATGGGTAATTAACCAACCAATAAACTCTTAATTATGATTAAAAATTCAATTTTATTAATGTGTATGGTAGCCATTGCTTTTGGCTCCATGATTAATGTACAAGCCCAAGATGAATCTAAGGATTATAAAATGTGGGAAGATATTATGTTAACGCCTGACAACACAAAGCTTAAAGTTTTGCAAGAAAACATGCGAAAGCATAATATGACCTATCATAAATCCGGACCAAGTAAAGCTACTGTTTATAATATTGCATCTGGACCTAATTCGGGTAATATTATTTGGGAAATGGGGCCGATGATGTTTAAACATAATGATACTCGTCCTGGAGAAGGTGGCCATGATGCCGATTGGAGAGATAATGTGATGCCTTATATTAAAAAAATTCAAACCATTGAATATTGGACAGCTGATAAAAAACTCAATAATACTGAAATGTTGGATGATGATAATTCTAAATATCCAATATTTTTTGTAAGATATTATGAAGTTATGGATGGACCAACCCCTGGTATTAATACATTTTTTGAAAGAATAAGCAAAACAGTTAAGTCATTAGACGGTGTAAACCCTTGGGGCGTGTATTATAATGAGTTTAGACAAGGCGATCTTGGACGACATATTGCAACATTTTCTTTTAGTCCTAATTGGGCTGATTTTGACAGAGATGTTAATTGGGTCGAAAACTTTAATAAAGTAAATGGTGAAAACTCTTGGCAGAACCAGCAAGATTTATATAATGTAACTTTTAAAAATACTTGGGACGAAATTTGGGTATATAATGCTCAAATGAGTGGCCAATAATACTTTAAAACGGGTCAAAAAAGAAAACCTACACCTATTAATTAAAAACCTTCATTTTTAACAAAAATGAAGGTTTTTACACTTATTAATATGTTTTAACTTCTTTTTAAGTTATTTAACTATTAATTTTTATTCACAACATCAATTTATTTACTTTTATTTTAAATTATACTATTTTAAATTTAGGCATGTAAAATTAAAGTAGTTTTATTAATTAATTTAATCCTTACCCTTATGGAAAACGGTTACGTCATTTTAGGTATTGTTGCCTTATTATTTTTATGCATGTATGGTTATGCCTATGCATCTGTTTTATTAGAAAAAGTTCAAGAAAAAAAGGCCTTAAAAATTGAACTTAAAAAAGAGCAATTGAGGCTTGAAGAAAAGGCTATTAAGCAAAAAGTGAGAGATGAAAAGATGAGCCAGCTAAATAAACGTAGCGAGGAAATAAGACTTGAGCTTGAAAAACTTGAGTTGAAGAAAAAGGATCAGCCTGTTAAAAAGCTTAAAATTAGCTAAACTTACCATCTTTATTTTTATTTGATTAAGTTGCGAACTTATTGGTTTTCAGTGCGTTTTTCATTTATTTGAAAAATTAAACTTAACTTTAACGAGTATAACCAACTAAAATCAAATATTATGAAAAAAATCAGTTTAATTTTATTCTTTGCAATCATTCTTATAGGTTGCCAGGAAAAAGCAGACAATTCTTCACAGGAAGCATTCGAAAAAAATTCACAAACAGTTTTAGCCAATGTTACTGGTTGGCAAAATGAAAACATTGATTATTCAATGTATTCTAAAGATTTTATAATGTTGGAAACTGGTGTAGGGGCCGAAAAAGATTCTTTAACACTTGATGAAATTATAGAAAATGATAAGAGAATGTGGAAGTATTATGATTTTAAATTACTGACAAGTCCACCTGTTCTTTTACCTGGGGTTAATTCTGAAACTAAAAAACCAGATGGATCGGTAAGACATTATAGCACTTGGGAAGTTACGCTTTCAGCAACTGATTCAACAGAAGCCAAAACAGGACAAATAAGATTATATGAGTCTTTTGATTTTGATGCTGATGGTAAAATACTTTACCAACAAGTTTATGGGGATTTTACTGGACTAATGATGAAATTGCATCATGTTGATGATGAAATGGGTGAAGTGGAAGAATAATCGATAATATTATTTGTACAATATTTAAAACCTAACAATTTTATTGTTGGGTTTTTTTATGATTTAACATGATATCTGTCACAAAATTATTAAATAATATTTGCTACTATTGTGGTGGAATTCAATTTATAAAGTGTTCATTTTTGTTGCTACCTTTACAATAGGTTGAGGTAAAAACAAAAGGTAAATTATGAAGTATTTATTCCATTTTAATTCAACTAATTAAACAATTAAATAAATTATGAGATTTTTTAGATTAACTTTTTTACTTACCATATTTTTGTTTTTATCATGTAAGGATAAATATAAAACGGTTCCTTCTCCGGTTGTTAATAAACCTGAGAGTGGCATGCAATTATCAAATTCTGAGGCAACGAAGTTGCATACAGTAGTTATAAATGAGATTGTTCCAACGGCAAATTACATTTATTTAAAAGTATCAGAAAACAACAAAGAATTTTGGATTGCTGTAAATAGCACAGACGCTAAAATAGGTGAAACTTATTTTTATGTAGGTGGTCTCTTAAAAAATAATTTTGAAAGCAAAGCGCTAAATAAGGTTTTTGAAGAGTTGTATCTGGTTGGAAATTTAGTGTCTTCAAGACATGGCGAGCAAACGGGCTCGGTTCCCTCAAATAATACTCAAATAGATAATAGTGGAGATGTTAAACCGGTAAGTTCTAATACTGCAAAACAGAATATAGTGAGACAAGCTGGGTCTATAAAGATTTCTGAATTAGTAAATAATGTGAAAAAACACGAAGGAAAAACTGTTCAGCTTGATGGTGAATGCACTAAAATCAATTTAGGCATTATGGGTAAAAACTGGATCCATTTAAAAGACGGAAGTCAAGATGATTATGATTTGGTTATTACTTCTGATGAAATAGTTGATGTAGGTTCTGTTTTAACAATAAAAGGTGATGTGGTTTTAAACAAAGATTTTGGCGCCGGATATAAGTATGATTTGATTTTGGAAAACGGGATAATTCTTAAAAAGTAAACTTTTAAAAGGTATATAATAGAAAAAGGAAATACAATAAATTGCATTTCCTTTTTCTTCCATAATATCGGGCTAATTATATTTTAAAACACCGCAACATTACAATATAAATTAACAAAAAAAACACCAATTAAAACATGACTTTTGTCATGCGAAAACAAAATATATTTGGATAAATTAAGCAATTAATTAAACGTTTTAAAAGTAACCCAAATGGATAGTGTTTTTCTAAATAAATTAAGTACTCTTAAGAAATCAGAAGATTTTAAAAAAGTAGCTAATGATGTTAACAATCCTTATTCTTTGTATTGCAACCAGTATTTAAAGGCAAGCGACGAACAAAAAAAATGGATGGATGAAAAGTCTGACTATATTCTAAATAAAATCAAAACATTAGAAAAAAAATATATATAAAGTCACATTTTCTTATTAACTAAAATCAGAACTTAAATTTATTTAAGTAGTTAAATAGTATTGACAAAACTTTAAAATCTAATTTGTTTGCTATAATCTTTAACGACTAATTAATCTATTATTTTTTCCAACTTAACAGTAAAGTGTCTCATAATTGGTGCCTCTTCAATTATTCGATATCCTCTTTTTGCCTCGCTTCTTGTGGCATATATTTCTTTAATTACAGAGGCAATATATTTCATATGATTTAAAGAATAGGTTCTCCGTGGAATCGCTAATCGTACAAGTTCTAGTTCAGGATACCTGTTTTTATGAGTAAAAGGATCTCTGTCAGCTAGAATAGTCCCGATTTCAACACCTCTAATACCACCAACAATATAAAGTTCTATGGCTAAAGCTTGTGCTCTATATTCATCTCTGGGAATGGTTGGAACAAATTTATTTGCATCTAAAAATATAGCATGACCACCAAATGGTTGCTGTACTGGGACTCCAAACTCTACTAATTGTGTTCCTAAATACGCGACTTGTTTAATTCTGGTTTCAAGATAATCAAACTCTGTGGCTTCATCTAGGCCAACGGCCAATGCACCCATATCTCGACCGTTAAGTCCACCGTAAGTTATAAAGCCCTCATACATGATATTAAATACCGTCGCTTTTTTGAATACCTCTTCATCATTAAGTGCTATAAAACCACCCATATTTACAAGACCATCTTTTTTTGCGCTCATAGTCATGCCATCTGCATATGAGAAAAATTCTTTAACTATTTCCTTAATGGTAGCGTTTTTGTATTCTTCTTCCCTGATTTTTATGAAGTAAGCATTTTCAGCAAAACGTGCCGCATCTATAATCAATGGGATATGGTGTTTTTTACAGATTTTTGAAACTTCCTTAATATTTTTCATTGAAACAGGTTGTCCTCCTGCCGAGTTGCATGTTACTGTTACAATTACAAATGGTATTTTGTTTTGAGTGTCATTTTTTAAAGCCGTTTCTAATTTTTCAACATTAACGTTGCCTTTAAAGGGATGATATGTCGTTGTGTTAAATGCTTCATCAATAGTGCAATCTAGGGCTGACGCTTTTCTAAATTCAATATGCCCTTTGGTAGTATCAAAATGGGAATTACCTGGAATCACATCTCCTTCTTTTACCAAAACAGAAAACAAGACGTTTTCAGCAGCTCTTCCCTGATGGGTTGGTAAAAAATAGTTGAATCCAGTGAGGCGTTTTACGGTATCTTTTAATTTTAAAAAGGATTGAGATCCTGCATAACTTTCATCGCCCATCATCATTTCTGCCCATTGCTTATCGCTCATGGCGCCGGTTCCAGAATCAGTTAAAAGATCGATAAATACTTTGTCAGAAGTTAAATTGAATAAGTTATAATCGGCCTCTTTAATCCATTGTTTGCGTTCTTCAATAGTTGATGGTTTTATATATTCGACCATCTTGGTTTTATAGGGCTCAGCGTAAGGAAGATTCATAATTTTGATTTACTACAAAATTAATAAAACTCGAATTTTGGAATATGACAAAAATCAGTTAGACTTCCTCTTTTGAATTTAAATTTTTAGTTGGTCTAGTATTAAATCTGCTTTATTTTTCAACTATTAATTTGCGAGTTATTCTTTCATAAGAGGTTTCGACTGTTATAAGATAAATATTGCCATTTGCTAGGTTGTTGATTTCCTTGGAATAATTATTTTTTCCAATTTTTTGATTTTTTAGTACGAAGGTCTCAATTAAAGAGCCTTTAATATCGCATATCGTTATTTTTACATGGTCGTTTTTAGTTAAATTAAATGCAAGATTTAATACACCTTCATTAGGGTTTGGGTATATCTGAAGGTTTAAAGGGCTTATACTTGAAAGATTCAATTCATCTATTGACAGTGCTGATTTAGGTTTTATATAAACTTTAAAAATTTGACTATTTGCTGTACTTTGAGTACCATCATTGATTAAAAAAATATTTGGTTCTGTACTACTTATTCCTCCATATATATACCCTATTAAGATGCTTGCAAATGATAAATCATCTAGTTTAAAAACATCATTATTATAATGTGGTAAACTTAGATTAGGAATAAATTCTGCCCCAGCACCTAGCAAAGCTGGCATTTCCACAGGTAATTTATATTCAGTCATTATCCCATTCTTGTCTCTGGTTACTCTAGCTATTGTGCTAACAAATGGTACATTGTCATCTTGAATTAAAGTGCCCTCACTTTCATAAAATTGAGCGATTCCTCCAAAAAATACTGTATGCATTTCATTTTTCAGGGCGGAGTATACTGGTAGAACAGGGCAGTGGTAATGATTATAATATTGTTGGAAGGTATTATTAACAGTATAGCTTTGAGAATCAACGGTAACTGAATTTAAAAAGGGTAATGCAATAGTTTCTTGAAAAACGCCTGAAAACATAGTAATACCTTCAGTTTCATCTGGTAAAATCTGGGATTCAGCATTGTAATCTCTTCGGTGTAAATTATTACTGTCTGTATATGATGGTAAATGATTAATTGTAATGGTTGTGCCATCATCAGTAAGGCTGAATTTTCTTATCGCGTTGGTATATTCCTGGGAAAAGGTTGTGTTATCAGAATCCATTGGACTGTATCTTCCAATAAATTTTTGCCCGCCTAATAAGTAGAATAAATCATTAATTTTCCTTAATCTGCCGCCTGTAACTTGAAACTGATTATCTGAAATTTGTCTAAAAAACTCTGTAATATCGGTATTATTGATAATGGCATTTATTACTTCGGTAACTTTGATGGCGGTAAGCTTATTATAGGTTGTATAATCGTCTAATGTAGCACTATAGCCATAGCCACCTAGACAATATAAATAATCATCTTCCTGGAAAAATTGCATATTTGTGGAACTTAGTTGTTCTTGAATAGCAATTGGTAAAGAAGAAAGTGGCGCAGACCATTTTTGTTCCCCAACGGGATCGATTACAATAAGTTGATTATTGTTCCCAGCTTCATCAAAGGCTGCATTTGGCTGTCTTAGGTGTAAGCCGTCCAATCGGCCACCAACAATAAGCCATTTCCCATTATCTTGTCCAAATGCAAAGGATTGTATACCGCCTAAATCAGTAATGTTTAGGGGTTCTAAATTAATTTCAAATGGATCTGATTGTGGGTAAATATTTATAGTAAACAATAAAAAGATGATTGTTAAAGGGCAGGTTATCTGCTTCATTTTGAGTTTTATTATAAGTTTAATAGAGAGCAACTTAATACAAATAATAAAATTTTAAAATGATAAATATCAAGCAGAAAATATCCAAAAAAAGGCTGTTTTTTGAAATAAATAAATCTTAAATAATTATTTTATATCTTGAGGTATTATTAACCAACCTTAAAAACAATTAATATGAAAAAAACCAATAGTTCTCCATTCAAAATATTCGTTAGTTAAGCTTAGCTGAAACACAGAATATCCCAATCATTATCCTACTTTATTCTAACAATAATTTTTTAATCATTTTTAAAATCGATTTAATATGTCAAATAATATAAAGTTACAAGTAAAAAGCAGTGGTCAATTTTTAAATATATTAGGCTTGGGTGGTGATAATGGAACCATTGCCTGCCAAGGGGTTTTACCAACCACAAAAAATTTTTCATGGGAAATGAGTGATGCTCCGGGCAATCCAGGATGGTACTTACTACAAGTAAAAAGTAGTAATAAATATTTATGTATTCAGGGTTCAAGTGCTGATAATGGGGCTAGTGCCGTGCAACAAGATTTACCTTCACCCTTAACAGATAATTTTTTATGGCAAAAAGTAGGAGTTCCAAATAGTCCTCTTTGGTGCATGTTTAAGGTAAAACATAGCGGACAATTTTTAAATATATTTGAAGGTGGAAATGTTAATGGGCAAAGAGCCTGTCAAGGCGTTGCAAATACAACTGATAATTTCTTTTGGCTTGAACAACCAGACAAAACACCTAAGGCAGTAACCATCAATCTTCAAATTGATTGTCCTGATTTGATAAGACAAATGCCTATTGGTGGTAACGTTCCTGATCCTATAGCAAATACAGATTTAGTATTTGGTGACGATAATAATGGTAATAAAGAAAATGCCAATCAAAGTTCATTTGAATCTAAAGTGTATGCGGGAAGTAATGTTACATGGACAGCTTCAACCAAATCGGGTAATTCTAGTCAATTTGATGTAAGGATTGATTCAATTGTGGCTGATCCAGATTCAGGAAATATTTTTGGTTCCCGTACTGAAGTTGGAAATAATGGTAAAGTCACAGCGCAAGTGTTATGGACGGCCATACCACCAGCAAGTGGAGATAACGAAACATATACTGTATATTTTTCAATCCTGCAAAAAAGTACCGGTAATTGGATTCCTTATAATGTAGATCCTAAACTTAGAGTCGATCCTACTACTGCGACTGATAAATAGTAAATCCAGATGTGATGAAGCGAATCTTAACTTTAATAGTTTTACACTTTTTGTTTTTGTATACCTATGTAGGTGCGGCTCAAAACCAGAAAGTAGCAGATAGCCTCATTAAAGAATTAAAGCAGCACCAGAGAGTCGACAAGGACACCTTGCGACTCTATTGGTTAAGCAAGATTTCATTTAATCATAATAATCCGGATAGTTCACTTTATTATTCACGTCTTATAATTGCAGAAACAAATGATCCATTTTATTTGTATGGGGCCTACTATAATATGGGTTCTGCTCTCAGAATACAGGGTAATCTGGAGGGGGCTTTAGAGGCTTATTTTAAAAGTCTGGAATTTGCCAGGAGTTTACCAGAAAAATCTAAAGAAGCGATTTCTAATTTGGCTATTGGGGACGTATATTCCATATCAGGGGCCCACAAGAACTCTATTGAATATTATTCAAAATCTGTTGACATTTATAGGCAATTAAATGATTCAATTTCTTTAAATGGTTCGATTAATTTTGCCATGTTGCTGTTTAATATTGGGGATGAATATCTTAAGCAGGATAGCTTAAAAGTGGCCATGCCCTATTTTAAAGAATCTATTAGCATATTTGAACGTTCTGGTTATTCATCTGGCGTAGCTTATAATCTGGGTAATATTGGGATGCTCTATGCCAAACAAGGAGATGACGCTAATGCCTTGCTGAATATTGATAAAGCCATTGCTATTCTTGAAGAATCACAGGATTATTACGCTATATCAGAATACCTTACATATATGTCAGATATTTATCAGAAACGTGGTGATACGTATAAAGCATTAGTTTATGGGAAACGCAGTCTGTTATTAGCAAAAAAATACGGGCTTAAAGATCAGATAAGTGAATCAAACCTATTACTTTCTAAACTCTTTGAAAAAAAAGGAGACAAGATAACTGCTTATAAATATTATAAAGACCATATAGTTTATAGAGACAGTGTACAGAATATTGCCACGGTGCAACAAATGGCTGATTTGCGAACTAAAAACGAAGTTTCACAAAAACAAACAGAACTAAATCTAAAACAAACAGAACTAAATTTAAAAGATACAGCACTCAATCTTTCAAACCAACAAAAGGAAAATCAACGCATCGTGATGATTGCCACGGCTATTGCCTTATTTTTAATAGGGTTGTTGGCTATTGGCTTGTTTAGACGTAATAAGTTTATTCAAAGAACCAAGAAAATTATTGAGGAAGAAAAGAATCGTTCAGACAGCTTATTGCTCAATATTTTACCAGAAGAAACCGCTCAGGAATTAAAAGAAAGTGGCAAGGTTCAAGCTAAAAAGTTTGATTCGGTGACGGTTTTGTTCAGCGATTTTAAAGGGTTTACCAGTTATTCTGAAAATTTATCGCCGGAAGCTCTGGTGGAAACCATTGGATTTTATTTTTCAAAGTTTGATGCTATTATAGAAAAATATGGTTTGGAAAAAATTAAAACCATTGGCGATGCTTATATGTGTGCTGGTGGCTTGCCATTTCCATCAGAAGATCATGCCGTAAAAATGGTAAAGGCTGCCATGGAAATTGCTGAATTTGTGGCTGAGACAAAAAACGATACAACAGCAGTAGATTTGAATTTTGATATACGTATTGGCATTAACACCGGTCCAGTAGTAGCAGGTGTAGTAGGCGCCAAGAAATTTGCTTATGATATCTGGGGTGATACAGTTAATATTGCCTCACGTATGGAATCTAATTCCGAAGTTGGAAAAATAAATATTTCTGAAAACACCTATGAGATTATTAAAGATCAATTTAATTGTGAATACCGAGGCGAAATAGAAGCTAAAAATAAAGGTATGATGAAGATGTATTTTGTAAACGGAATAAATAAATAGTTTTGTTAATTTGCAGAATAAATAGATCTTTAAATGGTTGTTTTAAATAAATTTTCATTGGGAAGAGTCGCCCTTCCTTTAGCTACTCTAACCGCAATTACCTTCGCCATATTTATTTATATTATAAGAGGAAGGTTTTCTCTTTTTTTACACGGTTGTGTTTTTGTATATATTGTTTTCGGATCAATACGAACTTATGTTGCTTATAAAAAAGAAGGCGGATTTCTTCAGCTTTTCAAAGATTTAATATTCATTGTTTTTGCAATGATTATTTTATTTATTTTAAGTATTGGGTTGGGGTGGTTAATTAATTAAACCAATAAAAAAGCCTCAACTATTTATTATAAAATAGTCAAAGCTTTTTTAAGTGGTATTTTAGAATGTAAAAGTAAAAGTTTTGTTCTTTTTATAAAGTTTCTTAGCCTTCACTTGTCATGATAAACAGTGGATTCATCTCAAAACTATTGTAGAAAGGTCGTAACCGTTCTGTATTATAAAATTTATTAATATTTACGAGTTTAGATTTACCCACAACCACATCAATAGGAACATTGTCATAACGTCCGTTTTTAAGCACAACAAGACGACCATGAATACCCTTTAAAATCAAATCTAAGGCAAGGTTTCCGTAAGCCATTGGAACAATTGAATCTACGGCATCCGGGTCACCACCTCGCACCAAATAGCCTAATTTTTGGTTAATCACATTGATTCGTTTTCCATTATTATATTTGGGAGATAACATTTTTAAACGGTCTGAAACCAAATCACCAATACCACCTAATTTTGCATGCCCAAATTGGTCTTTTTCACCATCCTTAAAGACCATATCACCTCCTTTAAAAGTGGCACCTTCTGATACTAAAACAACAGAATAATTACTAGGGTTTTCAAATCTATCCTGAACCATGTATTCGGTTAGGTTATCTATATCAAATTGAAACTCGGGAATTACACAGCGATTGGCAGCTCCTGCCATAGTTGGTAACATTGCTGTAAATCCTGCATATCTTCCAAATACTTCAAGAACCAGGAATCGTTCGTGAGATCCTGCAGAAGTACGAAGCGTGTTGGTCATATTAATGGTACGAGTGATACAGGTGCTAAAACCAATACAATAATCAGTTCCAGGTACATCGTTATCCATAGTTTTAGGAATGGCAATAACTTTAAATCCTTCCTTATACAATCTAACACCATAGCTTAGGGTGTCATCGCCTCCTATTGGAATTAAATAATCTACTCCTAAATAAGCTAAATTATCTAATACAACTTTGGTCATGTCATTAAACTCCTCTTTATAGGAATCTTTATGATGCTCTGGAACACTTGCCTTAGGTAAATGACTTGGTCTTGTTCTGGAACTATGTAAAAATGTACCACCAGTTCTACCAACTCTATTTACTAAAGTTTGTGTCAGTTCAATATAATTATTACTATTATCGTCTTTTGGGTTTTGTGTCATTTCAACAAGGCCTGCCCAGCCTCGTCTTAGTCCAATTACTTTGTATCCTTCACGTCTTGCGCGAATAGTAATAGCCCGAATTGCAGGGTTTAGCCCTGGTACATCACCACCACCTGTAAGTATCGCTATGGTTCCTTTCATTTTGCTTGCTATTTTAATATTAGAATAATGAGTCTTTATTGATTTTGTATCAATCAAGTTGAAATTATAAAAATCTTTATAGATAAAATATGATATATGTTAGCATATTTTATAGGTGTTTTATTTATATTTTTTACCAAAAACAAAACTCTACAATCATCATATTTTATATATGTTAATACTTTTAGTGTTGTGCGACTATAGTAATACGTTTATTTTAAAACTTAATTAGGTATTGAAATAAGACATTATTTTTAGAATTTATTTTTTAGTTTGATTCTTTCAACACCGTTATATGTGTTAGGTTCTTTAATAAATAAAGGCGCTATTTTGAACAAGGCTTTTCATCATTACTAAAGCTATTTATTATTCCTGAATAGTTATTCCCACTTGAAGAAGTAATTGTAACCACTTCACAAGATTTTGGAAGTACTTTTAGTTTGTCAAAATCAGATTTAGAAACGCAAATCCAGTTAAGATTAGCAGAACTGTTACAAAGAGTAACTAAACCTATTTTGTGGTTTTTCTCTAATGTAAGATCTCTGGCAATTTTTGTAATATCTTCGGCAGTACAGTTAAATAGTATAAAAACGAAAAGAAGTAATAGTGGTTTTTTCATGATTGGTTGGTCTTAAATCATGTGAAAAATACAATAAATTAATTGCTTAATTTATTTTTATTTCATTTTTAGGTAAAAAAAAAGAGAACCATTCTCTTCGAATTACTCCCTTTTTTCTGTTATCAACTAACTACAATAAATAACAATGCAAATAAAAATAAAGTCAATAAAATAAAACATGACTTTTGTTAGGTTTGTAAACACGGTACTTAGCAAGATATATTTTTATTGAAATTTAATTACTTAATTTAATTAAAGCATTTTTTATAACGCTGTTAATTAATTTTGTGATATGTGACATTATATGTCATGTATTTTAATTAATTTGATGTTTATTTTTGTTAAAAAATTAAATATCATGAAACATTTTATTCCCCTTTTTCTAGTTGCTTTTTTAATATTTGGATGTAGTGACAACGACGACAATTTGCATGACTACCACTTAGAATATGTGAATGTTATAAGTGCCGATCTTCCGGATGAATTTATTTATGGACTTACGTATAGAATTAATGTGACCATAGAAATGCCAAATAGTTGTTATTTCTTTTATAATCAATACGATTATTTTTATGAAGGAACCTCAAGACTTATTTATCCAATTGGACATGTAGATGACGGTGTTCCTTGTACCCCAAACATTACTGAAACCACTTTTTCAATACCAGTACAAGCCCTACAGCGTGAGCCTTATATTTTTAAATTTTATCAAGGAGAAGATGACAATGGACAAGATATATTCTTAACTATTGAAGTTCCTGTAATTTAAAATTTATTTCTAAAAAAAGAAGATGGAAGTTTTAAAAGAGATAAACGTATAGATGCCTATTCCAAAAATACATCTATAAAACTTAAAGAAATACAGTCATGTTATTTCTCAAAATATCTTTTAAAACTTCCTTCATAAAGTCTTGGAGGAGCTGCACTTTTAATAACTTGTTGTAGCTCTTTGTCTTCCCAGACAATAGATACGCCAATTTGTTCATTTATACGGTAGGTATCGCTTCTTGAAGTGTAGCTTGCATAAGTGTATGGGATATCTAATTTTTCGAAAAAATTCAAAATCTCACCACCAATGTAAAACAAGTTTTCATTACAATCGGTTTGAATGTCGTAAGCATAAAAAACAGGGTTTTCTACTTTCTTATAATCTATAAGATCATTTATTGTAATCTCACCCTCTTTCATTGTCCGGTTTTTAATCTTCTTATATGTATCTAAGGTTAAAGGAAAAAAGATACTATGCCCAGAATAATAACCAGATGAATCATAGATGACTATATTAAGCTCGGGCAGTAATTGTAAAGCCCTTTTAATAATATCTTTATTTATTGGCTTAAATATTTCCTTTTGAAATAACGAACATCTAATAATACTTTCTATATCAGAATCAAATTTAATGGTGCGTAACCTATCAGATTTAATATTTCTTTTATCTTTCACCCAATCGGCTTCGGGTAATTCATTGGAAATTAAACTTAAAGAATATCTTCTTAAATCAAGATCGTAATAAGTAGGTATTGAGACTGGAGCATTTAAATTTCTAATAACCTGGTACGGAATAAAGGTTATATCTACCAATTCTTCTTCCTTATCAGATTTTAATAAGGTTTCATTTTTCTCCCATCGAAGTACCGTACGAACATCTACATCGAGTTGTATTGCAAAATCCGATTGAGACAAATTGTTTTGTTTTCTATAGTCTAATAATAACTCACCTAGCGAGGTATATTTTTTCATAAATCTAAAATAGAACCATTAACGTTATATAACCCTGTTTTATTAATAAGACATTGAATGTCATACTGGTAATCACAATATCTTAATAATTTTACTCAATTAAAAATAGCTAATAAAAATGATTCGAGCCAAACTTCTTTTAATACAATTTGATACATTAAATAAGAAACAAAAAGATCAGAAAAAATTAAACACAATTTTAGATCTTAAAAAATTACTGAGACAAATAGATTTTAATGTTGAGGTAGTACCGTTGGAAGATGAGGATCGCTTATTAAATTTCTTTTCTTCATTAAAAAGCAACCCTTTATCAATAGAAGAAAAAGCATTAATAAATGAGTTAGTGCATTATTAAATTTAGTTGCAGTAACTGTTAAGCAATCCCCATTTTTTATTCGATTACTACAACTGTAAGCAATCAATAGCTCCATATTAAAATACCTTTGTGTAAAGCAAATACCCCAATGCAATACACAAAGTATTTTTCATTTATAGTTAAAGAAAACGGTCAGCCACAACTAGCCTCAGACCAGTTTAGGCGCATGATGAATATAATTTATTTAGAAGGCGTTATTTATGGTTTAACCAAGTGTAAAGAGGCACATAAAGACACAGATCAATATTATAAGTATGATATGATTATTTTTAAGGAACAAATGAAACTGACGGATTTAACAGGTAATGTAAAGCCTGATGAATTGGTTAGAACCATGTTTCGTAAAGAATATGATTAATTGTTACTTCTTTTTTAACTCAGTTCTTCGTAATCTATTCAATAAAACCGATGATTTTTAAAAGCAAGGGTTCTTTGCTAGTTGTGCCAAAAAGGTCATTATATACCGTTACATGAACATTGAAGATAATAACAGAAAAATATTTTGTTAGTTTAATGAATATTAGTAGATGTACTACACCACAAAGTGTTTATGATAACTCGTTTTTCTAAAAAAACAGTTCAATTTTTTAACTTATCTTTGATAGAGTTATTTTGATATTTTTTTAATCAGGACAAAGATGAAAAATCAAGTAAAAAGCAAGAAAGAGCTTTTAATAGAGTTACAAGTATTGCAAGAGAAATATGAATCTTTAAAAATATCAAAAGCAAATATTGAAAAAAAAATATTTGAAACAAATAAGGAAAGTAGTTCTGAAAATAAAGAATTGAATAAAAATTCAAAAAAGTCTAGGATTTACAAGACAATTCAAGAGAAAATTGAGGAATCTGAAAACAAATACCAAACACTTTTCAAGAGTCTACCTTCTGGTTTTGTTCTTTTTGAAGTAGTTAATAATGATAATGGTTTACCAATTGATTTAATTATCGTTGATGCTAATGAAAAATTTGCAGCAACTACTGGATTAAAACTGAATGATGCTGTTGGCCAACTTTTAACCCATGTGTTACCAGGTATTGAAAAAGATGCTGCAGATTGGATAGGAACTTATAGTAATGTTGTTAAAACGGGAAAACCTCATCAATTTGAACAAGGGTCAGAACTTCTTGGTTATTTTTATGCAGTTACGGCATATAAATCTGGGCCGAATCGTTGCGCGGTAATTTTTGAAGATATAACGGAGCGTAAAAAAACTGAAATACTCATACACTATGAGAAGGAACGCACTAATGATATTATTAATTTAATTGAGTATCCAATATTCTTAAAAGATAATGACCATAAAATTATATCTGCAAATCAATCTTTTTTTAATTTATTTGATCTAGATAAAAATGATGTGATTGGCAAAACCCTAGCCGAAAATGTTCCAAAAAATGAAAGAGAACATTTTCTTAAAGTTGATAGAAGCGTATTAGATACGGGCACCTCCGACATAAGAGAAGAAGAATTAACTGTCAATGGCCTCACCCATACTATAATAACTAAAAAAAGACGTTATATAGACGCGTTGGGAAACAAGTTTCTGGTAGGTACTATAAATGACATTACAAAACAAAAAAAATCTGAAAAAACATTACGGTTATCTGAGGAAAAGTTTCAAGAATCGTTTCGCTTAAGCCCATATTTGGTTACACTCACATCAATGGATGGAAAAGTACTTGAAGTGAACGAAATGATATTCCAGACTTTTGGTTATACAAGAGAAGAATTCTTGGGTAACAGCACCACAGTCTTACCAATTTGGGTGAACCCGGAGGAGCGTTCCGCCGCTATTAATAAATTGAAAGAAGTTGGTATAATACGTGAAATGGAAGTTAAGTATCGTAAAAAATCAGGAGAAATAAGTGACTTTTTGTTGTCGGCAACTATCATTGAATTGAATGAAGAAAAAGTGCTACTTAGTATTATTTATGATGTAGGTGAAAGGAAAAGAATTGAGAAAGCGTTACAAGAAAGTGAGCAACTTTTGCGTCTTTCAGCTGAATTGGCTAATGTGGCTGCCTGGGAATACAATTTCGAAACAAATTTAATGTCAAGGTCTGAAAACCATGACAGATTATATGGACTTGAACCTCAGGAAAAATGGGATATTGAAACTTTTACATCTGCGACACATCCTGATGACCGTGAAATAAGTAACGCCATTATTCAACAATCGGTGGCCGTTG
This sequence comes from Flavobacteriales bacterium, assembly GCA_024641135.1. Lineage (GTDB taxonomy): Bacteria > Bacteroidota > Bacteroidia > Flavobacteriales > Flavobacteriaceae > Yeosuana. The sequence continues at coordinate 11,037 of JAHEDS010000009.1, read as the reverse complement.
GTGGTCCCAATCAATATAAGTTTGATTTTAGAGTGGTTTATCCCAATGGTAAAATACATTGGCTTAATGTTATTGGAGAAGTAATAAAGCGAAATGAAGATGGACAAGGTCTGTTAGTTAGAGGATTTTTAACTGATATTACAGATCAGAAGCGTGCTGAAGAAGCCCTAAAAAGTTCTGAAAATAAATTTCGCGCATTAGTAGAACAATCCCTTACAGGTATTTATATTTTTGAATCAAACAAATTTATTTACGTAAACAAACGGTTTGCAGAAATTTTTGGATATTCTGAACAAGAAATTCTGAGTGATTTAAAACCCACAGATGTTGTTATTACTGAAGAAAAACCGATAGCTGAAGAAAATATTAGAAAACGATTAGAAGGAGAAGTAGATGATGTGAGGTATACTGCTAAAGGTATTAGAAAAGACAAAAGCCAAATCTGGATTGAGATACATGGAACTCATATCTACATAGATGGTAAAGATGTGATTACTGGTACTGTATTGGATATAACAGAACGTGTACATGCACAAGAAAAATTAAGAGAAACTAAGGAATTATTGAGCAATGCTATTGATAATGGCCCAATGGGGATGTGTTTAGTGAAGACTGATGGTTACTTCAGTATGGTTAATAAAAGTATTTGTGAAATGTTTGGTTTTACAGAAGCAGAATTTAAATTAAAGACGTTTCAGGATGTTACACATCCTGATGATTATGGAATTGGCACAAACGCTGTAAAGTCAATGATTAAAGGTGAAGTTGAAAGTGTTTCATTCGAAAAACGATACCTGAATAAAAATGGGAATAGTTTCCATGCAAAAGTTCATTCTTCCGTGTTGAAAGATCATTCTGGCACTCCTATTTATTTCTTTACACATATTGAAAATATTACAGAACACAAAAAGGCCCTAGATTCGTTGATTTTATCAGAAGAAAAATTTTCATCTGCTTTCCATGAAGGACCAACCGGATTGACAATTACTAGAATATCTGACGGAAAATTTATTGATGTCAATGAGTCTTTTCTCCGCATGTTCGAATTTAATCGTGAAGAGGTCATTGGGCATACCTCTATTGAGATAAAAATGTTAACACCAAACCAACGAAATGATATAATTAAGAAGCAGTTGGAAACAGGCGGATTAACTGGTTTTGAATTTGAATCGCGCGCCAAATCTGGTAAAATTGTTAATTATCTCTTTTCTTCAAGGCCAATCACAATTAGTGGAGAAGTGTGTCATATTACAACCCTGGTTGATATTACTGAAAAGAAAAAAATTGAAACAGAAATAAAAAGACTGAATGAAACCTTAGAAGAAAAAGTGAAGGATCGTACTGCACAGCTTGAAGCAGCTAATGAGGATCTAGAGGCTTTTAGTTATTCCGTCTCCCATGACCTTCGTGCGCCTTTGAGGCATATAGACGGATTTGCATCCCTTTTAAATAAAAGTTTAAAAGATAAACTGGATAAGAATGAAGAAAACTATTTTAATAATATAATTAAATCTTCGAGTCAAATGAATGATTTAATTGATGGTTTACTAAACTATTCAAGAATGGGCAGAGCTGGTCTAAAAAAAGCAAAATGCAATATAAAAGTCCTGGTAAAAGATGTACTTGAAATTTTTAGTTTTGAGATCAAAGAAAAAAATATCTCCATAACTGTAGATGACTTGCCATATGCTTTTGCAGATGAATTTTTAATGACCCAAGTTTGGAAGAACCTTATTTCTAACGCTATTAAGTTTAGTAGTAAAAATAAAAACCCTATAATTCATATTGGATATAATAAAACCGATAATGGAAACATTATTTATTATATAAAAGATAATGGGGTAGGTTTCAATCAAAAATATATTGATAAAGTATTTGGAATTTTTCAACGATTACATAGTATTAATGAGTTTCCGGGTACAGGCATTGGATTAGCAACTACTAAACTTATTATTACAAAACATGAGGGCAAAATTTGGGCGGAAGGAATAGAAAATAAAGGAGCTTCATTTTTTATTTACTTACCATAGTCTAATATGGACTTTTTTTTAAAAATAAAAAGCGTTAAATTTAAGTTGTTTTAAAAAGAGTAATAAAAATGAAAGAAATAGACAGAATTCTTCTAGCCGAAGATGATCAAAGAGATGTAGACTTAACACTTGCTGCTCTTACAGAGATAAATTTGGTTAATAAGGTAGATGTAGTTAATAATGGTGAGGAAGCGTTAGATTATCTTTTTAGACGTGGAACTTATAAAAATAAAGAAAGTAAGAAGCCTGCTGTTATATTGCTTGATTTAAAAATGCCAAAAGTTGATGGATTGGAAGTTCTCAAACAAATAAAAGAGGACAAAAACCTTAAAACAATACCAGTGGTGATTCTAACATCTTCTAAAATGGAAAAAGATCTACTAACAAGTTACAATCTGGGTGCTAATGCTTTCATTATAAAACCAGTTCACTTTGAAGAATTTATTAAGGCTATAAAAGAAATAGGTTCTTTTTGGGCTATTTTGAATGAAACTCCAGAAAAATAGGATTCAATGGCCGAACTTAAAATACTAATATTAGAAGATAATCCATTTGATCATGAGCTTATTCAAGAGGAGTTAATTTCTAATGGATTTAATTTTCTATCAAAAATAGTATCAAATGAGCAAGATTTTACTTCAGCCTTAAAAGAATTTAAACCAGATATTATTCTTTCAGATTATAACCTACCTCAATTTACAGGCATTGAAGCCTTAGAAATTGCAAAAAATGTTGCTTTAAATATTCCATTTATACTTGTAACAGGGCATCTTTCAGAAGAATTAGCAGCAGATTCCATAAAAAGAGGTTCATGGGATTATGTATTGAAAACAAATCTCTTAAGGTTAGGGCCTGCTATTAAAAACGCGCTCAAATTAAAACAAGAGAAAGATACCAATGAAATTCAAAAAAATAAACTTTTAAAATTGCTTACGGCGGTAGAGCAAAGTTCAAATAGTATTGTAATTACAGATGTTAAGGGACATATAGAATATGTTAACACAAAATTTTTAGCAGTTTCAGGTTACTCCGCAACTGAAGTATTAGGGAAAACGCCAAAAATATTAAAATCTGAATTTCATTCAGAAGCGTTTTTTAAAAAAATATGGCAGACTATTTCAGAAGGAGAAACTTGGAGTGGCGAATTTAAAAATAAATCTAAAAAAGGCGATTTTTATTGGGAACAGGCAACCATAACGCCTATCAAAAATGATCAAGGGACCATTATAAATTACTTAGCTGTAAAAGAAGATATTACAAAACTTAAAAAAACGTCGTTAACTTTAATTAAAAGTCAGAAAAATTTAATTGAAGCTCAAAGAATTGCTAATATTTCCAGTTTTGAAGTTAACTTAAAAACTGAGACAGGTACTGTTTCTCCTAATTTTTACGAAATTGTTGAAGCAGATTTAAATGAAGAATTAACATTAGAAAATTGGAGAACTGTTGTTCATCCTGATGATAAAGAAAATAACATAAAAGTTTTAAATGATTGTATTCAATTAGGTAAAAAATATGATTTAATCTTTAGGATAATAACTAGGCGTACTAAGCAATTAAAATGGATTCATGGCTGTGGTGAGGTAATCTATGAAAAAGGTGAACCTACTTTATTTATAGGTACCCTTCAAGATATTACAAAAGAAAAGAACGCAGAACTTGAATTAAAAAATTCATATAAGGAAATTGAACAATTAAAAAACCAGTTAGAATCTGAGAATGTTTCCTTAAAGGAAGAAATATCTTTATCCTTTAATTATGAAAATTTGGTATATGCAAGTGCAGAAATTAGCGATGTTCTAACTCAAGTGGAGCAAGTAGCAACTACCAAGGCAACTGTATTAATTTTGGGAGAAACTGGAACAGGTAAAGAGCTTATTGCAAGGGCTATACACAATACCAGTCCTCGTAAAAACGGTCCGTTAATTCGTGTTAATTGCGCAGCGATTCCTGCCGAACTGTTAGAAAGTGAGTTATTTGGTCATGTAAAAGGATCTTTTACAGGTGCAGTTAAGGATAGAATTGGTAAATTTCAATTAGCAGATAAGGGTACCTTGTTTTTAGACGAAATTGGCGAACTACCATTAGAGTTACAACCCAAATTATTAAGGGCTATTCAAGAAGGTGAAATTGAACCTATAGGCAGCTCAAAAATTATTAAACTAGACCTAAGAATAATTGCAGCAACCAATAGAGAATTGGATAAAGAAGTAAAAGCCAATCGTTTTAGGCAAGATTTATTTTTTAGATTAAATGTTTTCCCAATTACAGTGCCACCACTTCGTGATAGAATTGAAGACATTCCTGTGCTGGTTGATTATTTTTTAGATAAATTTTGTAAGAAATATCAAAAAAAAATAAATTCTATATCAAAACATGCCTTACAACAAATGAAAGTTTACCAATGGCCAGGTAATGTAAGAGAACTTGAAAATGTTGTGGAAAGGGCTGTTATTATTGTTGACAATGACAAAACGATATTACTTGAGTTTGATTTCAAAACAGAACCTCATTTAGAAAAATCAAATAACTCAAAAATGTCACTTGATGAGATACAAAGCAACCACATTATTAAAATGCTAAATCTAACAAATTGGAAAATAAGTGGTCAAGATGGAGCTGCTGAATTATTAGGTTTGAAAGTTAGTACTTTACGTGATAGGATGTCAAAATTAGGCATCAAACCTCCAAAAAAATAAAATCTACATTTTCTTAATAATCAAAACCACTTATTAAATAAGCGGTATTCCGTTATGCTTTTAAATTTTATAAAAAATTAACGGTATTCCGTTTATGGCTTTTTTTTAATTAACAATAGTTTCGATTTTAAATACCTCATATTCAATTATATAAAAAATATATTTTTACTTTAATTCAAACGGTATCTGTTTTGCTTATCATTTTTAAAGTAAAATAAGTATGATGCCAAAAATTGACAATAAAACCGAAACAGAAACCTTTTATCTAGATTCTCGTGGTTTTTTTCACTTAAAATTTATTAGTGATAATAACTACAATTTAGTCACTTTTGATCATTTAAATAGTTATTTAGATAGCATATCTAAAATTCATAACTATAATATTTCATCAGTATTAGTAGACTTAAGAAATGTTAATGGAATTGTTTCAATTGATAATGTCTCCCTTAAGCTATTATCTAAAGATATTAGGTTAAGATCTGTTTGTAATAAAATTGCCTTTATTACTCGGTCTTATGCATTAACCTTAAAGCTAAACAATTATATAACGAGGTATCGTCCAAATGTGCTCACCAAAGTTTATAATGATATTAATGATGGAATTGACTTTTGTAAGAATTAAAAAGTGACCTATGGAAATAGTACCTAAAAATATATGGCATAACAATCAGGAAGAACAGCTTGTGGAAGCATTGAATAAGTCTGCATTAGTTTCTATAACCGATAACAAAGGAATCATAATATCTGTTAATGATGCGTTCTGTAAAATTTCAGGTTACAATGAACATGAATTAATTGGTAAAAACCATAATATTTTAAAATCCGGGAAACAAGCAGATCGTTTATTTGAAGGTTTATGGGATTCAATTAGCAATAAAAAAGTATGGCGTGGTAAAATTTGTAATAAGAAAAAAGATGGCACATTTTATTGGGTAAAAGCCACCATTATTCCCTTTTTAGATAATTTAGGAAATATTGAAAAATATGTAGCCATCCGTTTTGATATAACTAATTTAAAGGAAAGTAAAGATCTAGTAAAGCGCGTTGAGAATAAATTCAAAATTTTCTTTGACACAGCTCCATATTCAATTCTTGTTACAGATACTAATGGTAAAATATTGGATTGTAATGCGAAAACTGAAATTTTATCTGAATATTCTAGAAATGAACTCATCAATAAAAAAATAACTGATCTAAATCTTCTAAGCAAAATAGACAGTGATTATTTATCTAAAATATTAAGAGTTAGCTCAGCTAAACCTCACAAAATTGAATTTGAAATCACTACAAAAGCAGGAAGAAATGTGTTTATAGAAATATTGCCTCATCATATTAAATTTGAAGGAGAAACAATCGTTTTAAATATAATTCAAAATATTACTAGCCGTAAAAATATTCTTAAAGAATTAGAGGAAAAAAAGAATGATCTTGAATTATTATTATATCGTTCAGGTCATGATTTAAGAACACCTTTTACAACTTTAGAGGGATTGGTAAACTTAATAAAAGAAGACCCTAATAACATTAGTACGCCTGAGATTTTAGATATGTTTGAAACCGTAATAAAGGATGGGAAAAACCTCGTTGATAATCTTTCTACTTCATCGTTATTAATTAAAAAATCGATATCTAAACAAGAAATTAATCTTAAATCACTTGTAAATAAAACAATTAAAAACCTGTCACATATTGACGGATTTAATAGTATAGGTTTCAATATAAATATTGCTGATGATTTTAAAATTAATTCAAATTTACAAATGCTAAGTTCTATATTTCAAAATATTATTCAAAATGCCATTAAATACAAAAGGCCAAAAAACAATAAACACACACCATTCATTATCATAAATGCATTTAAGTCAAATACAGGGGTTGAAATACTTATAAAGGATAACGGGCTTGGTATCTATCCTAAAGATCTGGACAAAGTATTTGATCTTTATTATAGAAGTAATAACGTCAAAGAAGGTACAGGCCTAGGCTTATACATTACTAAAACTATAGTTCAGAAACTTAATGGTACGATTAGCGTAAAGAGTATTTTGAATGAAATGACAGAATTTGAAATTAAATTACCTAACTGCATATAAGCTATGAAAAAAATTAACCAAATAGTGATTATAGATGATAATAAAATAGATCTTTTTATAAATCAAAAGATTTGTTCACAAGCATTTGAAATGGCAACAATAAAATTATTTCATAGCAGTGAAATGGCCTTAAATTATTTTAAAATCCCCTCGAATAAGGCTGATTTAATTTTGTTAGATATTAATATGCCAGTAATAAATGGCTTTGAGTTTTTAAAAAAAATGGAGAACACAGACCTTTTAATAAAGAATAAAGTGGAGGTATATTTTCTTTCTTCATCAAATTTAATTACTGATATGAACGAAGCATATAGTATTAAGTCATGTTCTGGATATATTGAGAAACCCTTAACCAAAGAAAAATTGGTTAATGCGATAACTGCAAATGATGAGCATGTATTTGATTTCCTAAATAACAGCAACAAATTAAACAGTAATCTTTCAAATGATGTGGCTTAAATAATCATTATTAAAAACTAAAAACCTTTTTATTATGAAACGCTTTCCATTGATACTATATTTTATAAGCATATCACAGCTTTTTTCACAAATAGTTAATGAAGGTACGTTGAAAATTTTACCAACAACAATTGTTTCTTTACAAGATACATATTACAACAACACCTTAGGTACACATGATAATGAGGGAGAATTATATTTAAATAGGGACTTTATTAATAACGGAACAACGACCAATCCAACAAGTGGTACAACTTATTTTAAAAGTACAGTTAACACCATTCAAACCATTTCGGGCATAACAGGTGGTGTTAATTTTTATAATATGGAAGTTAATGTAACCGGAGTTGATAAAAAGGGCGTTTCTGTAGTTGATGGCTTTCATTTAGAAGTAGGAAACAAGGTTAATTTGGTAAGCGGTGATTTAAGATTAGTAGGTCAAGCTCAATTGGTGCAATCTCATATTGGCGCAAATGTTAATACAACCAGTGGAGGTAGTTTGTTAAGAGATCAGCAAGGAATTTCAAGTGTGTATGGATATAATTATTGGTCTTCGCCAGTTAATAATAATTCAAACTCATTTTCTCTGAATGGAGGGCTTTATGATGGTACTGATTCAAATTTAAATTCCTTTAATCCGCAACAAGTCTTGTTTAATACAGGTGCTCCGTATAATGGATTACCCGCAAGTCTTGATGGCAGCCTTAACGTAGTAACACCCTTATATATAAATAATCGATGGTTATATAAATATGCCCCAAATACATCTGGGTATGCAGGATGGGAACAAATAAACAAAGAGACGCCGTTATTACCGGGTCAGGGATTTACTATGAAGGGTACTGGCCTTGTAGGTCAAAATTATGTTTTTAAAGGCTTACCAAATGATGGTGCCTACGCCTTTTTAATAAATTCAGGAGAATCAACTTTGCTAGGAAACCCTTATCCCTCAGCCTTAGATTCAGAAAAATTCATAAATGATAATTTATTGATATTAGATAAAATTCAAATTTGGGTTGATGGAGGTTCAAATTCTCATTATTTATCGAACTATCTTGGTGGATATTCCATTCAAAATTTAACCGGTGGTGTAACTCCGTCAGTTATAAGTTCTATAGCTGGAGTTGGCACTGCGTCAGGATTGATCCCAAAACGATATTTAGCAGTAGGGCAAGGGTTTTTTGTGCAGGCTATATCAAATGGTACAATAAACTTTAATAATTCACAAAGAGCTTTTCAAATTGAAGATGGTATAAATTCAAACTTTTATAAAACAACAAATACTAAAAAGCAGAAATCACAAACAGATGTTTCCGATAGTTTTATAAGAATTGGTTATGAGGATCCGGAGTTATTTCATAGACAACTATTATTAGGATTTATGCCAAATAGTAATGCTGATTTAAACTTTAATATTGGTTATGATGCCATCATGGCAGATCCTAGAGAAGATGAACTGTTTTATATCATTGATAATGATCTAACAAAAAAATATGTTATTCAGGGTGTAGGTTCTTATAATAACAGTTACGAATTTCCAATTGGTATTATCATAACTCAGGCAGGGAATCATACCATCATGTTGGATGCTGTTGAAAATTTTACGGATTCAGTTTATATAAAAGACACTTCATTAAATGTAACTTATAATATAAGTGAGGGGAGTTTTGCATTGAATTTACCTCCTGGACAATACTTAAATAGATTTAAAATAGTTTTTATGCCTGTTGAAGCCTTAAACCTCAATGAATTTGATCTCAATTTTTTTTCAGTCTATTCCAATAACAATAACCTTATTATTAATAATAAAAATCAAATTAAATTAAACAGAATCGTAGTTTTTAATATGCTAGGGCAAAAAGTCGTCGAGATTAGTAAAAACAAATTAAATAAAGCGCAAATATCCTTACCATTTTTCTATTCGAATGGAATGTATTTGGTATTTGTTGAGTCTAACAAAGAGAAGAAAACATTCAAAATAATTAAACAATAATTTAGAAATCATGAAATCATGAAATCATGAAAGCATTAAACTTTAAATTTCAAACTCTAATTATAGCATTACTTTTAATTGTTAATCATGTTATTATTGCACAAGTTGGTATTGGTACTGCTACTCCTAATATTTCAGCAATGTTAGATATAGAATCAAACAGTAAAGGATTGCTTCCTCCTAGAATGGATACAACAGCGAGAGATGGTATTATAGCTGCAGCGAATGGATTATTAATTTATAACATAGACACGAATAAATTAAATTACTTTGATGGTACATCGTGGCAAGTTTCACAATCTGAAACTAGTTCTGTTGATTTAATGAATAACCAAACTGTTGGAGGAAACAAAACATTTACAGGAACTTTAACTGCCTCGGGCAGATTAATGATTCCTATGGGTGAAATAAGTTATTTTAAAACGGCTGGATATAATCTAACTATTCCATTTAAAGCATCTGGGGATTCTGGTTTAGGCACTAATGATAATATGGTAAAAATCGATCCAGGAACAGCAAATACCAACTTTGTTAATGATATGTTTGGAACTGGGACAGATAGCCGATTGACATATACTGGAAGTGTAGGAAGGTATTTTCACATTGCTTTAAGTTTTAGTTATTTTCCAGAAACATTAAAAGATTCTTTTATTTTCGCGGTAGCTAAAAATGGAGTGGTTCAAGACACCTCAAAATTGTTTATAACAACAGGCGCTTCCGGCGATTTTCAAAGTTCTGCGATGCATGTGCTATTATGGCTAGAGCCCACTAATTATATTGAATTTTATGTTGGGAATTTAACTACAGCGAATAAGTATATTAAAATTAAATCATTCAATTTTGTTGCTATAGGAATGTAAAAAATATGATAGAAAGGACAATCTCTTAAATTGTTAAAAATGGATTTTCTTTATCATATTGATACGGTTGTTATTAGATAAGCATTCTGTAAACTATTGATTAAAAAAGCTTTTTTTAAAGGAATCAAGCTACATTGGTGGACATTTAACTTTACTGATTTTTATCATTGCCCCGCATAAATTGATAATATAACTTGACATACAGTTTAATTAAAATCAATGAATTATGAAATTCCCTGTAATTAGAGAATCTTATTTTATTAATATTTCTATTCTTCTTTTTTCTCTATTTATCGGTTATTTTTCTTTACTATTTGGGATAGCACATCTCATTGAGGCTATAGATGGAAATAACCTTAATATTCCATATTCAGAAAGTATAATGGGCTGGATTATGGTTATTAGTCTTTGTGTGATGGGAATTGTATTTCTATTAATTGCATATGCATCAATCAAGGGAATCCTATATAAGATAAAATTAAATAAAAAAAGGACTTTTAAATCTAACTGAATAAAACAATCTTGGGTGTCTTAAAGTATTATATGTTTTTACGTTTATTTATTGAAATTCGTAAGCCAAAACTATTGGAGTTCATATTGGATAATATCTTTTTTATTGGAATAATTACAGGTGTAATATTAGTGTTTTTAGTATTTATACAATTTATAGAATATCGGGATTCTAAAAAAAACAAGAATAAATAATTGTTTTTCAAACGGTAAAAAGGAAGGTTTTTCATATTCTTGACTAATTGCAGACTAAAAATAAGCCTAATTATCTGAAAATATGATAATTAGGCTTATTTAAAGTGGAGTCGGAGAGAATCGAACTCTCGTCCAAACAAGTAACCAAAAGGCTTTCTACACGCTTAGTTTTTTCATGATTTTTGTTTGTAAGCTGAT
>JAHEDS010000137.1 GCA_024641135.1 Flavobacteriales bacterium | reverse complement strand
ATAACACTTTCAAGGTTCATAGAATGGCGCATAATACTATATTCACCAGTAATTCCCATACCACCTAACATTTGTCTAGCTTCACGAGCAATATTAATAGCCATATCTACATTATTTCTTTTAGCCATAGAAATCTGTGCAGAGGTTGCTCGGCCTTCATTACGTAACACTCCTAAACGCCAGGTTAGTAATTGCGCTTTAGTGATTTCTGTAATCATTTCGGCTAATTTTTTTTGTTGCAATTGAAACTGACCAATTGGTTTTCCAAATTGCATACGTTCTTTACTATAGCGTAAAGCAGTATCGTAACAGTCCATTGCCGCACCGATGGCTCCCCATGCAATTCCGTATCTCGCAGAATCTAAACACCCAAGAGGGGCCCCTAACCCAGATTTATTTGGCAATAAATTCTCTTTTGGAATTTTTACATTGTCAAAAATGAGTTCGCCGGTAGCACTGGCTCGAAGAGACCATTTGTTGTGTGTTTCAGGCGTTGAGAAGCCTTCCATACCACGTTCTACAATTAAACCATGAATACGTCCGCTTTCATCTTTTGCCCAAACAACAGCTACTTGTGCAAATGGCGCATTTGATATCCACATTTTGGCTCCATTTAATAAATAATGGTCGCCCATATCTTTAAAGTTGGTAACCATGCCTGCCGGGTTACTTCCATGATCTGGTTCTGTTAATCCGAAACAACCAATCCATTCTCCACTTGCCAGTTTTGGCAAGTACTTTTGACGCTGAGCTTCGTTTCCATATTTCCAGATAGGATACATTACCAAAGACGATTGCACAGAAGCTGTACTTCTAACTCCAGAATCACCACGTTCTATTTCTTGCATAATTAACCCATAAGAAATCTGGTCTAAACCGGCGCCACCATATTCTACAGGAATATAAGGGCCAAAAGCGCCAATTTCTGCTAAACCATTTACAATTTGTTTCGGAAACTCTGCTTTTTGAGCATAGTCTTCAATTATAGGCGATACTTCTCGTTTCACCCATTCTCTTGCAGCATCACGAACTAATTTGTGTTCCTCAGATAAAAGATCATCTAAATTATAATAATCCGGTGCTTGAAATAAGTCTGGTTTCATTCTGTTTTATTTTGAATTGACTGCATAATTCTGAAAATACACAGTGTTTTTTTATTAAATCTGTAACAATCGTCAAATTTAAATAAAGCCAGCGAATTACTTAGTATGAAATAGGGAAATAATTGACTGAATTATTGATTTAGAAATTTAGAAATTAGACTGTGAAAATGATGAACGCCCTGTTCTCTTGTTGGTGAAAATCGCCCAGCTTTGTAAAATGAAGAACGCACACCTTTATGTACATTTTCAACTACAAATTCATCTTCACGCTCTACTTTTTCTAGCGCACTTCCTGCTCCTTTATTTAGTTTTGAGGGATCAAGAACATATGAAATAAAAGACACCTTTGTTCTGTTTAAATCAATTGGCTTTACAATGTTTACTGAAAGACCCCATGGATAAAAGTTAAACATCATATTAGGAAACACCCAGTAATAATAGGCTGCTACATTTTTACCATAATCAATATGGTTTTTGGGTAAATCAAAAACTTCTGTTGCGTCATCTGTATATCCTATTTGCAAATTGCAATAGTCATAGATTTCAGTTTTATAACTACCATAATCTAATACTTTATTTAAGTCTTCATGTACAAAAGGGACATGGAATCCTTCTAAATAATTATCACAATATAGAGCCCAGTGTGCATGTACTAAAAAATCTTTTGATAAAGTGGAGTCAAGTTTAAAGTCTTTTAAGGGTAAAAAGCCTATACGCTCATTCATCTTGTCAATGATTTGCTGAAAATCGAAATCGGCATTTAAACCTGCAAATAAGAACTGACCCCATTTACGTAATGGAAATTTATGCAAATTATCACAAGGTCTTGGAAAATCTTCGGCCTCATTGAATTCAGGCATATACTCAAATTCTCCTCCAAGATTAAAACGCCTACCATGATATAAACAGGTTAGTTTTTTTGTTTTCCCTGGATACAATGCCACTATATTACCACGATGTGTACAAACATTAGTTAAGCAATTTATGTTATCATTTTCATCCTTAGTCAATAATAAGGGTTCTGTAAGAAATCCTTCTAAAAGGACAAAAGGGAAAACGGATTGGGACTGACTAACTTGATTATAATCGCCAACCCATTGCCAGGACTTAAGAAAAACACGTTCTTTTAAAGCATCAAACACTTCTTGATTTCTATAAAAAGAAGCAGGAAGCGTTTCAGCTTTTCTAATATCTGGATCAATATAAAAATTCTTAATCATAAACAATATAATTGTACATTCGTATTGTGCTCCTAATTTAATGAATTAAATCTTATTTAGTTTTAATCTATTTCAATGAGAGAAAATAAACAGAAAATAGGGCTAATTACTGCAACATCTTTAGTGACAGGGAATATGATAGGAGTAGGTATATTTGCTCTACCTGCAATACTGGCTAAATATGGTAGTATAAGTCTTTTAGGTTGGTTGTTCACGGCTACAGGAGCTTTAATCTTAGCTAAAATATTTAGCAATTTAAGTAAGATCATGGCTGGTAAAAGCGGTGGGCCTTATGCTTATTCTCGTGAAGGTTTTGGTGATTTTATAGGTTTTTTAATGGCGTGGGGATACTGGATTTCTTGTTGGGTAGGAAATGCCGCCATTGCCATTGCCATTGTAGGAGCTTTAAGTTTCTTTTTTCCTGTTCTAGATGATAATCCTTTGTATTCCTTAAGTGTTGGGTTATTATTAATTTGGCTTTTTACTTGGATTAATTCCAGAGGAATCAAAGAATCAGGAAGAGTTCAAGTAATCACTACTGTTTTAAAACTCCTGCCTTTAACTTTTGTGATTATAGTTGGAATTTTCTTTTTTGATTTTGATAATTTTCCTGGATTTAATTTGACAGAGGCAACCAATTTTGCCACCTTTCCAGTTGTAGCCTCCATAACATTATATGCGTTTTTAGGAATTGAATGTGCTACTATTCCAGCTGGAGATATAGAAAATCCAGAAGTGGTGGTGCCAAAAGCTACTATGTACGGGACTATTTTAACAACGATTGTGTATATATTAGCTACTGTTGTTCTTTTTGGAATTTTACCAACTACAACATTGCAAAATTCTCCTGCACCGTTTGCTGAAGCGGCTGAGCTTATTTCTGGAAAATTCGGTGGTTATGCGGTGGCTATTGGAATCATAATTTCTGGTCTTGGCGTTTTAAATGGCTGGACTTTAATTACAAGCCAATTGCCTATGGCAACTGCAAAAGATAATTTATTTCCTAAAATGTTTAGAATTGAAAATAAAAAGGGCGCACCGGTTGTTGGTTTAATTATTTCGGCATTATTAACTAGTGGCGTCATGTTTATGTCCTTATCTAAGAATCTAATTGAGCAGTTTGAGTTTGTTTCTGAAATTGTAGTTTTTAGCGTATTACTTCCTTATTTATTTACTTGTGCGGCTTATGTATTAATTATAATAGAGAAAGAATTACACATGAATAGTTGGATAAAAACATTCGTTTTAGGAGGGTTAGGATTTGCCTTTTCTGTATGGGCAGTTTTTGGGACTGGAGCAGAAACCGTTTTTTATGGGTTTTTATTAGTTTTAACGGGTATTCCTTTTTATCTGCTTATGCAATATAACAAAAGGTAAAATCACATTTTTAAATAAAAATCTTGAGTTAGATTTATATATTCCTGGGTATATTGATGACGATTTGTTTCGATTGTCAATTGTTCTGTAATGATGTCATTTTCACCCAAGGAAAATTCCAGAAGGCTTCGCTTAATTTCTGAGTCTGGATTTCCTTTCACATGAAGTATTCTTTTAGGAAATAAGCCAAATGTTGATGCTAAATCAATAAAATCTTGTTCTTCTTTAAAGGGAATTATTACAGAAAATGTACCGCTATCTGAAAGAAGCTTTGAAACATTTTCCAGTAATTGATCGAATGGAAGTGCGTCAGAAAACCGAGCCATATCGCGCTGCTCATTGGACGTTTTATAGTTTTCTGAATAGAACGGTGGATTTGAAATTATCAGGTCGTATTTGTCTTCTATTTCTTCAGTAAACTCTTCTAAAGAAGCGTGGTAGCAAAATAATCGATCACTCCAAAGTGCATTTTCAAAATTATCAACGCATTGCTCGTAGGCCTCATCATCAATCTCGATGGCGTCAATAAGCTCGGCATTGCTGCGTTGTGCTAACATCAAAGCTAAAACACCTGTACCAGATCCAATATCTAAAATGGAAAACGGATTTTCATTTAAAGAAGTCCAGGCTCCTAATAATACCGAGTCTGTACCAATTTTCATCGCACATCGGTCTTGTTGAATATTAAATTGTTTAAATATAAATGGCTTTTCTGACACTTTTAATCTAGATATAAATCAATCAATCCTTCTGGGGTGTCTACAAATATTGTTTTTTTTGATCTGTCTACTTTTATAATAAATTGA
>JAHEDS010000136.1 GCA_024641135.1 Flavobacteriales bacterium | reverse complement strand
TAAAAAAATTAAAAGAGGGGTTTAAACAAATTTACGGAGATACCGTTTTTGGTTTTCTCGTAGAATATAAAATGGAAGTAGCCCGAAAAATGTTAGAAGCCGGCGATAGCAATGTTAATGAAGTTGGTTTAAAAGTAGGCTACAGTACTTCTAGCCATTTTATTGCTGCCTTTAAAAAGAAGTATGGGACAACTCCAAAGAAATATTTAATGTCTTTAAATTAAAATACTACTTATCTTTGCAAAAAATTATAATGAAAAAAGGAATTCTATTAGTTAATCTTGGGTCGCCCGACAGTCCGGAGCCAAAAGATGTCAAAAAATATTTAGGTGAATTTTTAATGGATGAACGTGTTATTGATGTCCCTCTATGGGCCAGAACATTACTGGTTAAGGGGATTATATTAAAAACACGCCCCAAAGCCTCGGCCGCGGCGTATAAAAAGATCTGGTGGGAAGAAGGCTCTCCATTAATTGTATTATCAGAAAGGTTGCAGGATAAAGTTCAGCAACAAGTTGATGTTCCTGTTGGCTTAGCTATGCGTTACGGAAGCATGTCTATTCATAAAGGCTTACAGGATTTAGTTAATAAAGGAGTTGAACAGGTTCTTATAATTCCTTTATATCCTCAGTATGCAATGGCAACTACCGAGACCATTTTGGTTTTAGCTGATGAAATTCAAAAGGAACATTTTCCTAATTTAAAATTAGAATCTTTACCGGCATTTTATAATAACCCAGAATATATTGAGGTGCTTTCACAATCAATAAAAAATCATTTAAATGGAACAATTTATGATCATTTATTGTTTTCATATCATGGTGTACCGGAAAGACACATTAAAAAAAGTGATATCACAAAGTCACATTGTAAAATTGATGGGAGTTGTTGCGTAACACCTTCAAAAGCCCATGAGTTTTGTTATAGACATCAATGTTATGAGGTTACTAGGTTAGTTGGAGAAAAACTTGGTCTTGAAGAAGGAACCTTTTCAACTTCCTTTCAATCGAGATTAGGGTTTGACCCATGGTTACAACCTTATACAGATAGAACGATTGAGAGATTGGGGAAACAAGGTGTTAAAAACATGGCTATAGTAACTCCGGCATTTGTTAGTGATTGTTTGGAAACATTAGAGGAAATTGCTATGGAAGGAGAGGAAATCTTCCACGAAATGGGAGGTAAAGAGTTTACAACAATTCCTTGCTTGAATGATGACGATTCTTGGGTAGCATTATTAGCAAAATGGATTAAAAACTGGGCTTAAGTCTTAAAATAAATGTCAAAAATATCTTCCCAAGATCTGGGGTCTCAACCAATAAATAAATTGCTTATTAAACAGGCAGTTCCGGCATCTATTGGAATTTTAGTAATGTCACTTAATATTTTAGTGGACACTATTTTTGTTGGAAACTGGATTGGTTCCATAGCCATCGCCGCTATCAATGTGGTACTTCCGGTTTCTTTTTTTATAGCAGCTTTAGGAATGTCGATTGGTATTGGGGGTTCTTCAATAATTTCTCGTGCACTTGGTGCTAAGAACAGTAATAAGGCCTTACAAACTTTTGGTAATCAAATCACCTTAACTTTATTGCTTACAATCACTTTAGTGGTTATAGGTTTATCTTTTAAAGACAGTATTATTCTGTCTTTTGGTGGTAAAGGAGCTATTTTTGAACCTGCAAAAATTTACTATACGATAGTTTTATATGGCGTCCCTTTTTTGGCGTTATGTATGATGGGAAATACGGTTATAAGAGCAGAAGGCAAGCCAAAATTTGCCATGTATGCCATGATGATACCTTCCGTAAGTAATTTACTTTTAGACTATATTTTAATTAATGTTTTAGATTATGGAATGGCAGGAGCCGCATGGGCAACATCAATTTCATACATCCTTTGTTTTGTATTTATTCTGTGGTTCTTTTTATCAAAACATTCCGAATTAAAAATCAATTGGGCACATTTTGGTTTAAGCAGGTCGTTAGTCTCTGAAATAGCCTCGCTGGGTTTTGTGACATTAGCCAGACAAGCTGTGGTAAGTATTACCTACTTATTTATGAATAATATTTTGTTTGATTTGGGCGGAGAAGTTTCTGTGACGTCTTACGCGATTGTTGGAAGAATGCTCATGTTTGCTATGTTTCCTGTTTTAGGATTAACACAAGGGTTTTTACCAATAGCAGGGTTTAATTATGGTGCTCAGAATTACAAAAGAGTACGGGAAACTATATTAACAGCTATCAAATACGCCATGATTATGGCAACTATGGTATTTGTTTTATTAATGGTTTTTCCCGAAGAAATCACGAGAATGTTTACATCCGATATGGAAATTATAAATAAAACCCCTTCTGATATGCGCTGGGTTTTTGCAGCTACTCCTATAATTGCCATTCAACTTATTGGCGCAGCTTATTTTCAAGCGATTGGTAAAGCAACACCTGCGTTGCTTTTAACCTTATTAAGACAGGGCCTCTTTTTTATTCCTTTAATATTAATTTTACCTAAGTTTTTTGGTGAGCTAGGTGTTTGGGTTTCTTTCCCAATATCTGATGTGCTTTCAACAATAGTGACTGCTTATTTTTTAAATCGAGAAGTGAGGTTAAATTTGATAGGAAAAGAGGGAGCATAAATTATTATTATTCTTTATTTTAGGGATTTGTAATTTAAACATTATTTATAATGAGAGTATCTATTTCCCTATTAGCACTATTCCTGTTTTTTGGAATGTCTATCGAATCTCACGCACAGAATTTTGATGAAACACAATACAATGCTTTAGAATATAGGCTTTTAGGGCCATTTCGAGGTGGTAGAAGTGCTGCGGTAACAGGCGTTCCGAATCAACCAAATTTATTTTATTTTGGAGCAACGGGTGGCGGTGTTTGGAAAACCACAAATGGAGGACGAGAATGGGAAAATATTTCCGATGGTTTTTTTGGAGGTAGTATTGGTGCTATTTCAGTTTCTAAAAATGATCCAAACGTAATTTATGTTGGAGGCGGGGAACAAACTGTTAGGGGAAATGTGTCTTCTGGTTCTGGAATTTGGAAAAGTGTTGATGCTGGGAAAACTTGGACAGATCTAGGTTTAAAAAACTCAAGGCATATACCCAGAATCGCTATTGACCCAACCAATTATAATATTGTTTATGCTGCAGTTTTAGGAAATATTTATATTCCTACTCAAGACCGAGGTGTTTATAAAAGTATAGACGGTGGTAACACGTGGAAAAAAACACTTTTTTCAAATGAGCTTTCTGGGGCAGTCGATTTAATATTAGACCCAACGAATCCAAGAATTTTATATGCTTCAACTTGGAGAGTGCAGCGAACACCGTACAGTCTTAGTTCTGGTGGAGATGGCTCAGCGCTTTGGAAAAGTACCGATAGTGGAGAAACCTGGAAAGAAATATCAAAAAACAAAGGATTTCCTGAAGACACTTTAGGAATAATAGGAGTAACTGTTTCGCCTTTAAATAATCAACGGGTATGGGCTATGGTTGAAAACAAAGATAAAGGAGGATTATATAGAAGTGATGACGGAGGAGATTCATGGAAACTGGTAAATAGCGATAGAAGTTTGCGTCAGCGCGCTTGGTATTATACAAGAGTATATGCCGATACTAAAGATGCCGAGGTGGTTTACGTTATGAATGTGAGATACCATAAAAGTACAGACGGAGGCAAAACCTTTAGTGCTTATAATGCACCTCATGGCGACCATCATGATTTGTGGATTGCGCCTGAGAATTCTAATCGAATGATAATTGGAGATGATGGCGGAGCCCAAGTAACTTATGATGGCGGCGAAACCTGGAGTACTTATTATAATCAGCCAACGGCCCAATTTTATAGAGTTACAACAGACAATCATTTTCCATATAGAATATATGCTGCTCAACAGGACAACTCAACAGTAAGAATTGCACATCGTTCTGACGGAAGCTCTATTTCAGAAGAAGACTGGGAGGCTACTGCAGGAGGAGAATCGGCTCACATTGTGGTAGACCCTAAAAATGACGATATTGTTTATGGCGGAAGTTACGATGGGTTTTTAACGAGAGTAAATCATAAAAATGGGACGGTAAGAGCCATAAATGTTTGGCCAGATAATCCTATGGGCCATGGGGCAGAAGGCATGAAATACCGTTTCCAATGGAATTTCCCTATTCTGTTTTCCAGACATAACACCAATCGATTATATTCATTTTCACAGCATGTCCATGTTACAGAAAATGAAGGTCAATCATGGAAAATTATCAGCCCAGATTTAACACGTAATGACCCTGAAAAATTAAAATCATCAGGAGGTCCAATCACTCAAGATAATACGTCTGTAGAATATTATTGCACGATTTTCGCTGCAAACGAATCTCCTTTAGTGGAAGGGTTACTTTGGGTTGGAAGCGATGATGGCTTAATTCACGTAACAAAAGATGGAGGTGAGAATTGGGTAAATGTGACACCCAAAGGAATGCCTGAATGGATGATGATAAATAGTATTGAACCAAGTGCTTTTGATGCTGGAACCTGTTATGTGGCCGGA
>JAHEDS010000135.1 GCA_024641135.1 Flavobacteriales bacterium | reverse complement strand
AAAGGATTAACTCCCTACAAACAAAAGGAATATTGCGAGTATATTGAAACTGCCAAACGGGAGGCTACCATTGTAAGTCGTCTGGAAAAAATAATACCCTTGATTTTAAGCGGTAAAGGGTTAAACGATACATACAAAAGCTGTTAAACAAAAAAAGCTTCCCAAAAGGAAGCTTTTTTAAAGGTATTTAAATTGTTATTTTGTTTTTGCCGGTGCATTTAGAGCTGTACTCATCTCCATTGAAATGGCCGAACGCTCAAACTTTACTTTACCAGACATGGTTTCAATAATACAGGTATTATCCTTATCACCAAGTTCCAGGATTTTTCCGTGTAAACCACTTTTAGTTATTATTTTATCACCGCGTTTTAATTCTGCAGCAAACTTTTTTTCTTTTTTAGCACGTTTCATTTGAGGTGCAATCATAAAGAAATACACGACTACAAACATTAAAATAAACGGTAAAAATTGTCCTATATCACCCATGTTCTTTTATTAAATTGTTTTATAATTTTAATTAGTTAATCCCGATTCTGGTTTTACAAATGCCATAATTTTAACCACTTCAGAACCTTTTTCTGTATTGGCTGTAACGGTTATTGTTTTCGTGACTTTATTTGAACCACTGCCATTAAATTTTACTGAAAATTTTCCAGTTGCTCCTGGTGCTAATGGGTCTCTGCTCCAGTCTTTTGGAACGGTACAACCACAAGAACTTTTTATATCGGTGATCACTAATGGCGCATTGCCCGTATTGGTATAGTTGAATTCTGTTTCAACCTCCGTTTTAGCTTCAATTTCACCAAAATCATGTTCCATTTTATCAAAGGTAATCACCGGAAAATTAGAGGCATTAGCATCTCTTTCAGCTGCTACTTCGACATTCTTTTCATCAATTTTTTTTGTGGCATCTTCTTTACAAGATGTAAATGTTAGTAGGCTTAAAGCTGCTATTCCTAAAATCACTTTTTTCATAATATATATATTTCTAATTGGTTTGTAAAAATAAGAATTATTTAATCTATTTAAAATATTTTAGTCCTTTCTTAACAGAAAATTACATCAATCCTCTTCCCAGTTTATTGAGTGTTCCATCGGTTTCATATTCTTTCACCAGCTTGTCTAAAATACCGTTAATAAAGATGCTGCTTTTTGGTGTGGAATACTCCTTGGCAATTTCCAGATATTCATTAATAGTCACCTTTACAGGTATGGAAGAAAAGTTTTTAAGCTCGCAAATAGCCATTTGTAATAACACGAAATCTACATTAGCGATTCTATCTTTATCCCAGTTTTGCGTTTTTAAAGCTATTTCCTCATTTAAAGCCACTTGATTTAAAATGGTTTTTTTAAATAAATCAACGGCAAATTGTTTATCCTCCTGGTCTTTATAAAGTTTAGGTGTAAAATAACTATCGGACGAAGTGACCTTTGATTTTCGTAATAACTTGAGAAGCGTTGTATTAACCGTAGGTAAATCGTCTAACCAGGTAAGGTTTTTATCTTCAATATAATCGTAAAGTTTTTCGTTTGGTGCAATAATATCTTTATACACATCGACAATAAAATCTTTGTCTTCTTTAAAATCTGAGACTCTGGATTGCATATACTCTTTGTACAAATCACTTGCCGTAATCGCCTTAAAAACCACGTCCACGTACTCACTGTCTAATTCCCAATCGGTCACTTTATGGGTCTCTATCTGATGTTTTAATGAATTGTTTTCTTTAAGGATTTGTAACAATTCGTTGTTTACAAACTTTCTGTTGGGATCTTTGTCTTCCGGCGTGGCTAAATGCTTTTTTTGTTTTTTATCCAAATCATCTTCGGCTCGTTTTTGAACTTCAATAAGTAAGGATATTAATAACAAATACAGGTTGTACATATTATCAATACTAAATAGTAAAAACTTTTGATTGCTAGTAAAATCATCACCTTCACTGCCTTTAAAAGCATAAAGGGTTTGCATGACTTTTACACGAATATGTCTTCTGTTAAGCATATTTACAAAGAACTTATTAATTAAAACGCAAAAGAATAAGCTCTTTTGCTCGGCAAAAATAATACTATTTTAAAAAGTATGACCCTTATTTTTAGTATTTATTCTCTATAAAATTGTTTAAGTTATTTTTAACAGACCTGCAGCGCTTCGCAACCTTTATATTGTTTTTAATGGTGTATCTTTGCCACCGTACTTTTTATAAAGGTTATACTACCCTATTAATACAACACCTGTAAATGAAAGAATTACAGCATATAAATAAATACTTTTTAAAATATAAGTGGCATCTGCTTATTGGTGTGGTAATTACTATTGTGGCGCGCATATTTTTGCTTTTTACGCCGCGATTAGTCAAGGATATCTTTTCTGTTGTTGAAACTTATAAAAAAGGCTTAGAAACCGGCAATAGTTCGTTACAGGCAGAACTGGCACTTATCATTTTTTATATTATAGCAGCCGCTATTATTGCAGGGATTTTAAGTTTTTTTATGCGTCAAACGATCATTAATGTCTCCAGATATATAGAATACGACTTAAAAAACGAAGTGTACGAACACTACCAGAAACTCTCTTTAAATTTTTATAAAAAAAACAGAACCGGCGATTTAATGAATCGCATTAGTGAAGATGTTGGAAAAGTGAGAATGTATGTGGGACCGGCCATTATGTACAGTATTAATACCATAACACTCTTTATTATTGCTATTCTTTATATGTATAATGAAGCGCCTACGTTAACACTTTATACCATATTACCCTTACCCATTTTGTCGGTTGCCATTTATAAACTAAGTAAGGAAATACATAAACGCACCACCATTGTGCAACAGTACTTATCGAAACTATCTGCTTTTACACAGGAAACGTTTAGCGGTATTTCTGTTATTAAAGCTTACGGAATTGAACCACAAACTTCAGTTAATTTTGATGAACTGTCCACAACAAGTAAAGAAAACCAGCTTAATTTAGTAAAAGTTGAAGCCTTGTTTTTCCCAATGATGATTTTACTTATTGGCGTGAGTAATTTAGTGGTTATTTACATTGGAGGCCTGCAATATATAAATGGTCAAATTGAAAGTTTGGGAACCATCGCCGAATTTATTATTTATGTGAATATGCTTACCTGGCCAGTGGCTACCGTGGGTTGGGTTACTTCGATTGTGCAACAGGCCGAGGCCTCACAAAAGCGTATTAATGAGTTTTTAAAAATTGAACCGGAAATAATAAACACCGTAGATACTCATACCAAAATTACCGGTGATATTAGCTTTAAAAACGTGGCTTTTACCTATGACGACACCAATATTACGGCTTTAAAAGATGTTAGTTTTAGCATTAAACACGGACAAACACTGGCTATTTTAGGAAAAACGGGTTCTGGTAAATCGACAATACTGGATTTAATTGGCAGACTCTATGATATTGACAAAGGCTCGATTACCATAAATGATATTGAAATTTCTAAACATAACTTAACCGATTTAAGAAACGGTATTGGCTATGTGCCACAAGATGCCTTTTTGTTTTCAGACACTATTAATAACAATATCAAATTCGGAAAAGAAAACGCAACAGATGATGAAGTCATTGAAGCTGCAAAATTGGCGCATGTCCATAAAAATATTATTAAATTCAATAATGGATATAATACCATTTTAGGAGAACGTGGCATTACCCTTTCGGGAGGTCAAAAACAGCGCGTCTCTATTGCGAGAGCCATTATAAAAGATCCGGAAATTTTATTATTTGATGATTGCCTTTCGGCCGTAGACACCGAAACGGAAGAAAAAATACTTAATAACTTAAATAAGGTCTCCAAAGGAAAAACCACCATTATTGTAGGGCACAGAGTATCGTCTGCAAAAAATGCCGATAAGATAATTGTTCTGGACGATGGTAAAATTGTACAGGAAGGCACCCATGAAACGCTGGTAAATAGTGATGGCTACTATAAACACCTCTATTTAAAACAATTAAGCGAGAATTCAACTACAAAACATTGATTCTTATTTTAAGATGAAATTCTTAATTCTGCTTTTTTCGCAGTGATGGTTAATTAAATGCATTTTATATTAAAAGAATCTTAGTAATTTGTTGTATAGTAATTGTTTTTTTTAGATTTTTGATAGATATAATTATAATCCTATAAATTTTAATACAACTATGAGTACACATGACATGATGGAGAAAGAGGATATTTTTTCTAAAGTATTAAGAGCCGGAAGACGCACCTATTTCTTTGATGTAAGATCGACAAAAGCAGATGATTATTATCTTACCATTACAGAAAGTAAAAAGTTTACCAATGACGACGGTTCTTTTCACTATAAAAAACATAAAATATACATTTATAAAGAAGACTTTTCTGAATTTAAGGATATTTTAAGTGAAATGACAGAATACATTGTTAATGAAAAAGGAGATGAAGTGATTAGTGAGCGTCATCAAAAAGATTTTAAAAAAGATTACGATTCGAACGATGTTGAAACCGAAGATACCGTTAAATCTACAGAAAGTTTTACCGATATTGATTTTGACGATATTTAATTGAAACTCTGACAAAAAAA
>JAHEDS010000062.1 GCA_024641135.1 Flavobacteriales bacterium | reverse complement strand
TATATTTATCTTCAGCGAAAAATTCCCGTAGAAAAGTTTCATTGATTTTATGATTACCAGAGCCGGCAATTGGATTTATTATGAAATGAATATGTATCAATAGTATTATTTTATTTTAAGGCCATTATTTCTATATAAATAATCAGCTACTTGATAATATGAAATAGTTTCCTCCAGCATTTCATTATCGACATCTTGTATAATTAAATCATCATTATCTGTTTCCCATTCAAAATAATTAACAATATGTTGATCGCTCAAAATCATTAATTTTTTATCTTTTAAAAGTCCAAGATTTCTATAGTTTCCAATAAAAGCTCGTTCATCTTCTTTCGTCATTTTCATGATATCTTTCCCAAATAAATTAGAATCATAATCCCAATTTAAAAGTGCGAATAATGTAGGAAACACATCTATTTGAGAACTCAATTTTTCTATTTTTTTGGGCTTAATATTTTCTAAATTAAAAATTAAGGCAGGAATACGATACTTATCAACGTTTAATTCCCAACGACCGGCACTACTGGCACAATGATCTGCCATAATTACAAATACTGTATTATTATACCAAGGTTTTGCTTTGGCTTGTTTTAAAAAGTTGCCAATAGCATAATCTGTATATTTTACACCGCCTTCTCTACTTTTTCCAGAAGGAATATCAATTTTCCCTTCTGGGTAAGTATAAGGTCGATGGTTTGAGGTTGTCATAATAAAATTGAAAAAAGGTGTTTCAGTAAGATGCTCTTTATCGGCTTCTTTTAAAACTTTACTATAAATATCTTCATCACAAACCCCCCAGGCATTTTCAAAAGTCACTTCATCATCCTCAATGTTAGTTCGTTTAGTTTCAATGTTGCTGTCCAGTAAAAAGCCACGTCCGCGATCAATAATGTTAAATCCATTTCCTCCAAAATAAGTGTTCATATTGTCAAAATAGCCATCCCCCCCATAAAAAAAGTTCCTTTCGTATCCTTCTTTTTTGAATATTTCACCTATCGTAAACAAATCTAAATTGTTTTTTCTTTTTACAATACTTCGTCCTGGCGTAGGTGGGATAGACAAAGTAATGGCTTCCATTCCTCTAACGGTTCTGGTACCTGTTGCGTATAAGTTTGTAAAAAACAAACTCTTATTTGATAATGAATCTAAGGTTGGAGTAATATTTAAATCGCCACCTAATGAATTTAGAAAAGAGGCGCTTAAACTTTCAATACATATAAAAATAACATTTGGTTTTTTTTCAGGACGAAGAATACTGTCTGAATTAGTTATATGCCGATAAATTTGTTTTTCTTTTGGAAATAAAAGTTCACTATTTGATTCATCTAATTTTTGTTTAATATTATCAAAAGCTGTGTTCTCATCAATCGTATTATAAAATTCAGTATAAGATAATTCATTGTTTCTAAAAGCTGCAAAAAAGGAGTAAATTCCTGATTTAGCCATTTCGTTATTGTATCTATTTTTAAATTGTTCTGCATTTATATTTTTAACAAATAATACAAAAAATGAAGCTATAATTATACATAGTAAGGATGGAAATATTTTTTCTTTAAAAGTAGTTTGATTATAAAAGGTTTCTTTAAAAATATTTTTTCTTTTAGTGAAAAATAATAATAATAGAAGTGCAATTAAAATCCCACTTAGTAATAACGGTAAGGGGTACGATTCGTTAATATTTTTTACAACTTCATAAGTGTAAATAAGATAATCTACGGCTATAAAATTAAAACGTCGATGAAACTCTTCCCAAAACGTTATTTCAGCAAAAAATGAAAACAAGAATATTATCATTCCTAATGAATAAGCAAAATAAGTAAGAAATTTATCTACTATACTGCCGCTAAATCTACTTGGAAACAACAGTAAATATATGGCGTAAGGCAAGGCAAAAAAGGAAATAGTACCTATATCAAATAAAAAACCAATTAGGAATGTGAAAATTAAATTAAAGAAAGAAGTGTCAGTTTCTGAAAAACTCCATATAAATAAAATAAATCTTACTACAAAAGAGAGTACTAAGAATATTAAAATGAATGTTTTAAGTAATGAAAATCTACTTGGAAATAATTTGCTCCACATGGTTTTAGTCAGTTTGGTTACATTTATTCGTTGCAAATGTAAGTTGAAAACGATGATTAAAATTAAATAGTTATCTTAAATTTAACAAAGTATTGTGTTTATGAAAAAAAAAGTACTCAATTTAGTTTTTTTAAATTTCAACTTGGTGTATTAACCTAATCAATCTAAGTATAACTAACAATAAAAATTACAGCGTTTAGTATTATAAACTAATGGTATAGGGCTCAAAAATTAAAAGGAATAATTCTTGTAAAAATTTATTTTTTCAATTTTAGTAGAACTTCTGCAGCTACAAAAGGAGTTGTTTCATTATTTTCAATCAGTCCTATTTGTTTTTGAAGTTCTTTTATAATTTTTGGATTATTAAAAAAATTCATTTTTAGCTGATTTTCAATAGTTTGAATTAACCAGAACTTATTTTGTTCTTTTCGTTTTTTATTAAAAAAATTATTTTCGCTCGTAATCTGAATATATGCTTGAATGATTTTCCAAATATTTTCAATACCTTCATTTTTCAGTGCACTGCAAATGGCTGTTTTTGGTTGCCATTGAGAAGATTTTTCAGGATATAAGTGAAGTATTCTTTCAAATTCAACCTTGGCTAATTTAGCTCGTTTTAAATTATCACCATCGGCTTTATTAATAGCTATGGCATCAGCCATTTCAATAATTCCTCTTTTAATACCTTGTAATTCGTCACCCGCACCAGTTAATTGAAGTAGTAAAAAGAAATCTACCATACTATGCACAGCTGTTTCGCTTTGCCCTACACCTACAGTTTCTATAATAATCACATCAAAACCTGCAGCTTCACATAAAATAATACTTTCTCTGGTTTTGCGCGCCACCCCACCAAGAGACTCTCCTGAGGCAGATGGGCGGATAAAAGCATTTGGGTTCTTTACTAAATCTTCCATTCTGGTTTTGTCACCAAGAATACTTCCTTTTGAAATAGTACTACTAGGGTCAATAGCCAATACTGCCACTTTTTTTCCTAAGGAAATTAAATAGTTGCCAAATGCTTCAATAAAAGTACTTTTTCCAACACCCGGAACTCCAGTTATACCAATACGAATAGAATTGTTGGCATATGGCAAACACTTTTTTATTAAAGAATTGGCCTCTTTTAAATGTGCTTTGTTCTTACTTTCAACTAAGGTTATTCCTCTACTTAATGCGGCAATATTTCCTTTTAAAATGTCTTTGACTAATGTTTTAGCTTGTAATTGAACTTTTCTTTTATTTTTTATTACATCAATAGAATCTTGATTAGTTATCTCAGATTGTGAAATACCTTGTTGTTCTTTTAAAGCTGATGTTGGTTTAATTTGTTTAGCCAAGTTTTATTAGAATTACTGCGATTGCTCAGGATTTTTTTTAATATCTAATGGTACAGCAATTTTAGTATTATCCCAAGCAATAGTGAGTTTTAAATTATCTGTAGAATTATCAAAAGCAATAGTAAACTGTTCTACCACCAAATTTAATTTTTCTACAGGAACGTCTATCTCCAAAAGATCGTAATTAGGATCCCACATAGGTTTCATTTCAGCATCTACACCCCAAGGATATTTTTTTGTATTCAACATCACTTGCCAAACACTATCTCTGGGTACGGTCCAGATAGTGTATTCTCCAGCAGGAATAGTAAACCCTCTAATATAAAGGGGTTTATTCGAAGTAAATGTTGTGGCTTCATTGGCACCGGTTCTCCATACTTTATTAAAGGGTACTAATGCTCCAAAAATTTCACGTCCTTTTTTAAATGGTCTGTTATAAGTTACTTTTAGTTTTAAATCATTCAATTTAAACTCAACGGTATCTTTAGGACTTAAGCGCGATTGAAAAATATTTTCAACAAAATAGGAATATAAAAAAAGTCCAAAAGCAACAATGGTTAAGATAATAAGTAATCGTTTCAAAAATTTATTCATAAGTAATCAAAAAATTAAGAGTTATAAAGGTAATTTAAAATGGTATATATGGAAAACACTTAACGCAGAATTATTAAATTTTGTATTATTTTAAAAAAAATAAATTAAATTTTGCAACACTCTAGTTTTTCTTTCGTCTTTTAAAATGAACAACTAAAACCAAAAGTACAAATAGTATGTTTCAAGTTGACATTATTGAACAATGTAAACAAAACAACCGAAAGGCACAAATGCAGTTATACAACCAATACTGCCATGGTATGTATATTGTGGCTAAAAGGTTTTTGAAAGATTCTAATGATGCTGAAGATGTTGTACAAGAGGCCTTTATTAAGGCATTTACAAAACTACATCAATACAAAGCTGAAGTTACTTTTGGTGCCTGGTTAAAACGTATTGTTGTTAATAAAAGTATTGATTTTTTGAAATCTAAAAAGCAACGTTTAGTTGACTTAGAAGAGGTGCACTTAAAAGTTATTGATACTTCAAATGATGACAAATGGTTAGTAGATGATTCTATTACATTAAATGATGTTAAAACAGCTATTGAAGCTTTACAAGACAAATACCAATATGTTTTAATGTTGTATTTAATTGAAGGGTATGACCATCAAGAAATTGCCGACATTTTAAATATTTCTGAAATAGCATCACGAACTCAATTATCTAGAGGAAAAATCAAATTGCAAGAACTGTTAACTTATAAAAAAAATGGCACAAGATATTAGAGAGTTATTTAAACTTGAAGTGACTGAAGAAAAAATGCCTAATAATCATCAAAAAAGGTTTTTTAACAAGTTAGAAGATGCATTACCTGTGCAAAAGAAAAATAAATTTATTTGGTTTCAAATTGCGGCCAGTATACTTTTTTTTATGGGACTTAGTTTTGGAGCATTCAAATATTTTCAGCAGGAAAATGGGGTAAATAATGTTGTTGCTAATAAAATAGTAACTACAAAAACTCTTGGAGATGTGTCTCCCGGGCTAAAAAAAGTTGAAGATTATTATTTGGCGAGCATAAATTTAGAGTTATCTAAAGTAAAATATACCAATGAAAACAAGGATGTGTTTGATGGTTATTTGAAACAATTGAATGTGTTAAACAAAGAATATGAAAACTTAACTATTGAATTATCTGAAAATGGCCCAAGCGAGTTAACAGTAAACGCATTAATTGACAATTTAAAATATCGATTAAATCTTTTATATCGATTAAGAGAACAATTAAACGAATTAAATACTTCAGAAACGAATAGTAATGAGGGTTTAAAATCAATCTAAAAAATCAAAAAATGAAACAGTCATTAATATTGAAATTATTTTTATTAGCAGTTTTTACAACTGGTAATATGTGGTCACAACAAAGATTAACCAAAGTGTCTCAAACTTTTAAAGTAGATAAAGAGGTTACTATTGATTTAAACACTAGTCAGTGTAACATTGTTTTTGATACTTGGAATAAGGATGTCGTAGAGGTTGAAGCTTTTATTGAAGGTGAAAAACTAACTAAAGACGAATTAGCCAAGGCATTAAAAGACTGGAAAGTAGATATAGATGCCACAAATAAATTGGTAGCTATTTCAACTAAAAGTAATGCGCCATATGCGTGGGCAATTAAATATGATGGTAGAGATGAAGAAGCCGTTAATGCTTTATTGCAAGAGCTAAAATTTGAATTGGCTGATCTGCCAGAGATGAATTTAGATTTTAATTTTGAAATGCCAGAAATGCCAGAAATGCCAGCAATGCCGGAGTTACCAGAATTACCAGCAGGATTAAGTAAAATACATTTTGATTATGAAGCCTATAAAAAAAATGGAGAAGCTTACATGGAACAATGGTCAAAAGATTTTGAATCCAATTTTGGTGAAGATTTCTCAAAGAAGATGGAAGCATGGGGAGAGAAGTTTGGTAAGGAATGGAATGAAAAATATGGAAAGGAAATGGAGAAATGGGGAGAAAAATATGGTAAAGAATGGGAAATAAAATATGGGAAACAAATGGAAGAATGGGGAGAAAAGTTTGCACAACAAATAGAAGCGAATTCGAATCGAATGGCAGAACAAAATTCAAGATTAAAGGAAAACAAAGAAAGACAGAGTAAATTGCATGAAGAGCGTCTTGCTGAACTTGAAAAACGAATTGCGGAAAAGGAAAGATTAACAGATGAAAGACGTGCTAAAATTGAAAAAATGGTTCAAGAGGGAAGTGATTCTAAGGTTATAAAAACTATAAAGATTAAAATGCCTAAAGATGCAAAGTTAAAAGTTAATGTAAGATATGGCGAACTAAAATTTGCTTCTAATATCGATAACTTAAAGGCCGATTTATCACATTCAAAACTTATTGCTAATAGCATTAATGGAAGTAATACTTCCATTAATGCTTCCTATTCGCCAATTTTTGTGACTTATTGGAATCTTGGAGCCTTAAATTTAAATTATGTAAAAAATGCTCAAATAGATCATGCAAAAAGTGTCATGGTAACGTCTAATTCATCAAACATTACTATAAAAAATTTAATCAATAATGCGATAATAAATGGAAGCATTGGAGATTTAAAAATTTTAAAAATCGATAATGCCTTTAATAATTTAAATGTTACACTTGAAAATAGTGATGCTTTAATCATGCTTCCTAAAGTTGATTTTAATTTGCAGTATAAAGGAAATAAATCACGTTTATCTCATCCCAATAATAACAAGTACAATATTTCCAGTTTTTCAACTGGAAATTTAAGCAGCTCTAAAAATATTGTTATAAATGCCAAATATAGCAATATTGCCATGCAATAATTTCTTCATGTTACACTAGATTTAACAAATAATATCTTTCCTGTAAAATAAAAGTCCAAGAAGTAGTTTTGGAATTATTTTAATTTAATTAAAGTTTGTTTTAAAGATTTTGTAGGCCTTTCTTAATAACTAAAGAAAGACCTTTTTTTCTTTTATAGTTTTATGTTAATTATATAAAAAGAATGATGTCGAATATTTTTTAAAAATTATTGATGACATTTTGACATTTTTATAATAATGGCAGTACTTTTGCCAACTAGTTTTTGTATTTGTTTAAATAAAAATGCACAATGAGTAAAAAGGATAAACAGAAAGATATAGAAAAGGAACAACTTGATAACGTTCAAAATGAAACTGAAACTGCTGAAATAGAGCAGCCAGTTAAGCAGGAACTGTCTAAAGAAGAAAAATTGCAAGAAGAAATTAAGCACGAAAAGGATAAATTTCTAAGACTTTTTGCCGAATTCGAAAATTATAAAAGGCGAACTTCAAGAGAGCGTATCGAACTATTTAAAACTGCCAATGAAGATGTTATGAAAGCGTTGTTGCCAGTTTTAGATGATTTTGATAGAGCATACATAGAAATATCAAAAACTGAAGAAAAAGAACTTTTAAAAGGGGTTGAATTAATAAGTAATAAACTTAAATCAACCTTAGAACAAAAAGGATTGTCTGTTGTAAAAGTGGAGAGTGGTGATGTTTTTAATGCAGATAATCATGAAGCCATTACTCAAATACCGGCTCCTAAAGAAGATTTAAAAGGGAAAATTATAGATGTTATTGAAAAGGGATATACTTTAGGTGATAAAGTAATTCGTTTTCCTAAAGTTGTTATTGGACAATAAAATATTTACATGGCAAAAAGAGACTATTACGAAATTTTAGGGGTAAACAAGGGAGCTAGTTCCGACGAGATAAAGAAAGCTTACAGAAAGATGGCTATTAAGTACCATCCTGATAAAAACCCTGATAATAAAGAAGCTGAAGCAAAATTTAAAGAAGCTGCTGAAGCCTATGAAATTTTAAGCAATGCTGATAAAAAGGCACGTTATGACCAATTTGGGCATCAGGCTTTTGAAGGCGGTGGTGGATTCAACGGAGGCGGCATGAATATGGATGACATTTTCAGCCAGTTTGGTGATATTTTTGGTGGTGCTTTTGGAGGCGGTGGATTTTCTGGATTTGGCGGTGGTGGTCAACGTCGGGTTAAAGGAAGTAACTTACGTATTAGAGTAAAACTGACTTTAGAGGAAATAGCTAATGGTGTTGAAAAGAAAATAAAGGTTAAAAGAAAAGTACAAGCCAAAGGAACTACATATAAAACCTGTACAACTTGTCATGGTAGTGGACAAATAACAAGAATTACAAATACTATCTTAGGTAGAATGCAAACAGCAGCTACTTGTAATGTTTGTCATGGAGCTGGCCAAATAATTGATAAAAAACCTGCAGACGCAGATGAACAAGGATTAAAATTTGCCGAGGAAACCGTTTCAATAAAAATTCCTGCTGGAGTGGTTGATGGTATGCAATTAAAAGTAGCCGGCAAAGGAAATGAAGCGCCAGGTAATGGTATTTCTGGTGATCTTTTAGTAGCAATTGAAGAAGATGCTCATGAAACTTTACAGCGTGAAGGTGATAATTTACATTATGATTTATACGTGAGTTTACCGGATGCTATATTGGGAACTTCTAAAGAAATAGATACTGTTACAGGGAAGGTTCGTATTAAAATTGAACAAGGTGTTCAATCTGGAAAAATATTGAGATTGAGAGGCAAAGGAATTCCGAGTATAAACGGATATGGTAGGGGAGATTTATTAGTTCATGTAAATGTCTGGACACCAAAAACATTGAATAAGCAACAAAGAGAATTTTTTGAAAGTATGCGTGAAGATGAGCAT
Organism: Flavobacteriales bacterium; assembly: GCA_024641135.1. Taxonomy (GTDB): domain Bacteria; phylum Bacteroidota; class Bacteroidia; order Flavobacteriales; family Flavobacteriaceae; genus Yeosuana. The sequence continues at coordinate 8,172 of JAHEDS010000062.1, read as the reverse complement.
TTTACGCCAAAACCAGAAAGTACCGATAAGTCCTTTTTTGAAAAAGTAAAAGATATGTTTTCTTAATTTTTAGCTTCATAAATTAAGAATAAAGCAAAAGTTATCTTATTATTTTACTAATAATAAAATAAAAAGTTTTATATTTGAATATCACTATTTAATAGTGATATTTTCTTTTTCATAGCAATTTTTTTCCCATCCTTAATTCATTTTAAGGGTGGGTTTTGTTTTTGATTTAGTTTCCAAACATTTATCATTTTATTATAAATGTTAATAGTTAACATTTAATATATTTACACACATGTCAATTAATAACAATAATGAGTAACATATTAGAAGTCCAAAATGTTTCTAAAAGTTTTGGATCATTTACTGCACTAAATAAAGCTTCTATTTCAGTTCCTAAAGGGAGTATTTATGGTTTGTTAGGCCCTAATGGTGCTGGAAAAACAACATTAATAAGAATTGTAAATCAAATTACTATGCCAGATTCTGGTGTAGTGCTCTTAGATGGACAGCCATTAAGCCCATTACATATCAAAGATATTGGGTATTTGCCCGAAGAGCGTGGATTATATAAGTCTATGAAAGTAGGAGAACAGGCTCTCTATTTGGCACAATTAAAGGGACTCAGCCATAAAGAGGCAAAAGCACGTTTAAAATATTGGTTTGATCGCTTGGAAATAGGAGATTGGTGGAATAAAAAAATACAGGAATTATCAAAAGGAATGGCTCAGAAAATTCAGTTTGTTGTAACCGTTTTACATCAACCTAAATTGTTGATTTTCGATGAACCTTTTTCTGGGTTTGACCCTATAAATGCTAATTTAATAAAAGATGAAATCTTGAAATTACGAGAAGATGGGGCGACAGTTATTTTTTCGACACATAGGATGGAATCTGTTGAAGAGTTGTGCGATGATATTGCTTTAATTCATAAATCAAATAAAATTCTTGATGGTAAACTGGTTGATATAAAGCGACAGTATAAAACAAACACTTTTGAGATTGGGATTTTGACAAACCAAAAAAGTTCCTTGGAGTTAGAGCTCTCAAAAAAGTTTCAAACTTCAGCTGCTAGTTTTAAAACTTTAGGTGATGAGTTGAAATTAAATATAAAACTTTCAGAAGGAGAAAAACCAAATGACCTGCTTGCTTATTTATGTAATCAAGGTGAAGTTTCTCATTTTGTAGAACTAATACCTAGTGTTAACGATATATTTATTCAAACAGTAAAGAATAATTAATTATGAATCATTTACCACTCATTATAAAACGAGAATATTTAACTAAGGTTAAGAATAAATCTTTTATTGTTATGACCATTTTAAGTCCAATGATTGCCATTGCTCTTATATTAGTGGTTGCATATTTATCTGAATTGAATAATGATAAACATAGAACAATAAACATTTTAGATGAAACAGGGATAGTGCAAGATGCCTTTAAAAATGAAGGTAATGTATCTTATAACGATTTGAAAAACATGTCTTTAAAGGATGCCAAAGAACTTGTGAAGCTAACAGAATCCTATGGTCTATTGTATATTCAACGAGAAGACAATCTTGATTCAATTTCCAATCATATTAAGTTTTATTCAGAAGAGTCACCTTCTCTTTCTGTTATTTCTAATTTGGAATCGATGATTGAAAAGAAAATTGAAAATCTAAAACTTCAAGAAAAAGGAGTTGACCTAGATATGCTTCAAGCAGCAAAAACCAATATAAATATTTCTCAGGAAAGCTTTGAAGGCGAGAAAACGTCTAAAATAGATAGTGTTATTAAACTAGCATTTGGTGGAGCTGCAGGTTATTTATTATTTATGTTTATCATCATTTATGGTAACATGATTATGCGTAGTGTTATTGAGGAGAAAACGAGTAGAATTATAGAAGTTATTATATCATCAGTAAAACCAATGCAATTAATGCTCGGTAAAATTATTGGAACTTCACTAGCAGGAATTACCCAGTTTGTAATCTGGATATTTTTAGGTGGAATTATTATGAGCATTGTGTCTGCTGTTTTTGGAATTAACATGGCCCAATTGCAATCTCCGCAAGAAGATATGGTTAAACAAGCCATGGAAAATCCTGAAGTAAATATGCAAATACAGGACGTTATTGCGGCATTTTATCACTTGCCAATTGCGAATTTAATTATAGCATTTATATTGTTTTTTATATGTGGTTATTTGTTATACAGTTCATTATATGCCGCTATTGGTGCCGCTGTGGATAATGAAACAGATACTCAGCAATTTATGTTGCCAGTTTTAATGCCATTAATTTTAGCTGTTTATATTGGGTTTTTTACGGTAATTGAAGACCCACATGGAGCTGTTTCAACGGTGTTTTCATTTATTCCATTTACGTCACCAGTCGTTATGCTCATGCGAATACCATTTGGAGTGCCTATTTGGCAACAATTGGTATCGTTATTGTTATTAATTGGAACGTTCATATTTACAGTTTGGTTTGCAGCAAAAATTTATCGAGTTGGTATTTTAATGTATGGTAAAAAACCAAGTTATAAGGAATTAATTAAATGGATTAAGTATTAAGGGATGCTTCAAGAAATAAAAAAAATAGAAAAAACTATTGAAAAAAGCTCATTTTGGGAGAAAATTAAATTAGTGCTAAACGAGCACATTGATTTCAGTAAGGATATTAGTGTTTCTGTGAAAGATGTTATCATTATTATTACAGTAATCTTTATAACCACGTTAATATTGAGATTGTTTTTAAGAATAATAACCAGAAGATTGCCTGAAGATGATAAAGCTAAATTTAAAGTAGTATTTGGGTATTTTAGGTGGCTCATTTATTTAGTTATTTTTTTAATTACTTTGGATGCGGTAGGGGTTAATGTTACTTCCGTTTTTGCTGCGTCTGCGGCGCTATTAATAGGTATAGGATTAGCACTTCAAACCCTTTTTCAAGACATTATTTCTGGGGTTTTTATATTGGTTGATCAAACTGTTCATGTCGGAGATATTATTGAGATTGACGGAAAAGTAGGCAGAGTTGAAGAAATAAAATTAAGAACAACAAGAGCTATTACACTTGATAATAGGGTATTGGTAATTCCAAATCATTTATATCTTGCGAATAGTTTATATAACTGGACACAAAACAACCCAACAACCAGAGAATTTGTTCAAATAGGAGTCGCTTACGGTAGTGATGTGCAGTTAGTTAAAAAATTGTTGATACAAGCTGCTAATAATCAATCCACTGTTATCGAACCAGAGGAAACTTCTGTCTTGTTCTCCGATTTTGGAGACAGCGCTTTAACTTTTAAATTGGTTTTTACTATTGAAGATAGTTTTAATGCTAATGGGGTGAAAAGTGATGTGCGTTTTGAAATTGATAAGTTGTTTAGAGAAAATAATATTTCCATTCCATTTCCACAAAGAGATGTTCACCTTATTCAAAAATAAAAGTAAATAATATGCCTAAAATTTTAATTATTGAAGATGAAGCGGCAATCAGACGAGTATTGGTAAAAATTCTGTCTGAAGAAAATGATACCTACTCCGTTGAAGAAGCTGCTGATGGATTAGAGGGTATTGAAAAGATTAAAAAAGACGATTTCGATTTAGTGCTTTGTGATATCAAAATGCCAAAAATGGATGGTGTTGAAGTTTTAGAAGCAGTAAAAAAAATAAAGCCAGAAATCCCTATAGTTATGATTTCTGGGCATGGCGATTTAGATACTGCGGTAAATACCATGCGTTTGGGTGCCTTTGATTATATTTCAAAACCACCAGATTTAAATAGGCTATTAAATACAGTTCGAAATGCATTAGACAGAAAAGAACTGGTTGTTGAAAATAAATTACTTAAAAAGAAAGTAAGCAAGAATTTTGAAATGATAGGTGAGAGTAAGGCTATCTCCCATATTAAAGAAATTATTGAAAAGGTTGCGCAAACAGATGCGCGTGTACTAATAACGGGTTCAAATGGAACAGGTAAAGAACTTGTGGCACATTGGTTACACCAAAAAAGTGAACGCGCAAATGGCCCAATGATTGAAGTTAATTGTGCCGCCATTCCAAGTGAGCTTATAGAGAGCGAATTATTTGGGCATGTTAAAGGTGCATTCACCAGTGCAGTAAAAGACAGAGCCGGCAAATTTGAAGCGGCGAATCAAGGTACTATTTTTTTAGATGAAATTGGTGATATGAGTTTATCCGCTCAGGCGAAAGTATTACGAGCTTTACAAGAAAATAGAATTCAACGTGTTGGGAGTGATAAAGACATCAAAGTTGATGTGAGAGTCGTTGCTGCAACCAATAAGGATTTAAAAAAGGAAATTGAAAATGGGAGGTTTAGAGAAGATTTATACCATAGACTTGCTGTTATTCTTATACAGGTTCCGGCATTAAATGAAAGGCGAGACGATATTCCATTGCTTATTAATCATTTTACTGAAAAAATTGCTAATGAGCATGGTACAGCGAAAAAAATGTTCTCTGAAAAAGCCATTAAATTATTACAGGATTATGACTGGACGGGAAATATTAGAGAGCTTAGAAATGTTGTAGAGCGATTAATAATTTTAGGAGAAAAGGAAGTAACAGAGAATGATGTTAAATTGTTTGCATCAAAATAATTGACTTGTTAATAATAAAAAAGAGGCGGTTTAACAATTATTAAACCGCCTCTTTTATTTCATTTATTTATCACAATTATTTAAATACAATAAATAGGTGTTTGCCTGCTCTTTTAGAGTTTTTAAATAATGACTATTTATTTCTTCCAAGCTTTTCTCTATCAAAAGGTCTGAGCTTTCATTGTTGAAAATAATTTCATCTTTACTGCTACAAATTTTTAAAATATCATTGTAGTTTTTCAAATTTAATGAAATAGCATTTTCGTATTGAGCAATCAACTGTTCTTTTTTTAGACTTAACTCTCTTTCTTTTTGTTCAGCCATTTTAAGTTTAATCTCTTTTTCTTTTTCTTTCAGCAACATTTGTTGTTCTAAAAGCTTAGCCTGTTCATCTTGAAGTAAAGAAAGACTATTGTCTACATGAACTTCTGATGTACATTTGTCTAATTCAGTAATACATTCTTTTGCAATGTCTCTAGCTCTTTTAACAAAAAATCGACCATCTTCATAAGTTTCTGCAGGGTCAACTTTTTCCAATAACTGCATAGCGTCATATGCTTTGTTATAAGAGATTTCACAGCCACAATTTTTTAATTTAAATTCAGCGCGTTTAAAAGCTTCTAATGATTTGTATGCATATTCCTTTAAATGTGAAATATTATTGGCTTCATAGGAATGTTTTACATTTGAGTAAGCATAAATAATGTCAGAATTAGCCTCAGAGCAATTAGTTTGTCCAAGAGATTTTAAACAAATGGTAATAAACAATAAAAATAAGTAATTCTTTTTCATGATATTTGGTTATAATTAATAAGTAGGTGTCCAAATGTATTAAAAACATTACTAAAATTCGTGCACTTCATCGAATATATTGTTTTAGTATCTTTAGCCTTAATTAAAAAATGAATTATGAAAAAGATTTCACCTGATACTTTTAGAGTTTCATCAAAAATTAAATTAAGTGAAGCGCAAACAACTTTTAATTTAGACGCTTCAGAAAAAAAAATTGAAAAAGCTTTAGAATCGGTAAGGACTAAACTTGGTGAGCTTCAGGAAACTATGTATGCCCATGGCAAATATAGCGTGCTTGTTTGTCTTCAGGGTATGGATACTTCAGGAAAAGATAGCTTAATTCGCGAAGTATTCAAGGATATTAATGCTCAAGGAGTAGTCGTTCATAGTTTTAAAGTTCCTACGGAATTAGAATTAAAACATGATTATTTGTGGAGGCATTATTTAGCCCTTCCAGAAAGAGGTAAAATAGGGGTTTTTAACAGAACACACTACGAGAATGTATTAGTTACAAGAGTGCATCCTAATTATATTTTGTCAGAGAATATTCCTTCAGTTAAATCTGTCGAAGATATTGATAATACCTTTTGGGATAAACGCTTTGAGCAAATTAATAATTTTGAAAAGCATATAGCTGAAAACGGGACTATTATATTTAAATTCTTTTTAAATCTTTCAAAAGAAGAACAAAAATTCAGATTATTAAGAAGATTAAAAAAGCAGGAGAAAAATTGGAAATTTTCACCAGGAGATTTAAAAGAACGATTACTATGGGACAAGTATCAAGAATGTTATGAAGATGCTCTAAATAGAACATCAAAACCACATGCGCCTTGGTTTAATGTACCTGCAGATGATAAATCAACGGCTCGTTATATAGTTGCAAAAATTATGTATGATACCTTAAGTACGTATTCTGATATACAAGAACCTGAACTTAATGATGACATAAAAGCAAATTTAGAATTGTATAAAAAACAATTAGAAAGCGAATAATTTCAATTAATTTTTACCTTTTATTTAACTAAAATAGTATTGTATATATTTTATCTTTAAAAACAAAAAACTCCTTATGAATTTTAAAAAAACAGCCCTTTTATCTTTAAGTATTTTATTGTCAATCTCGTTATATTCTCAATCAGATGAAGACGTAATTAAAGATATTTACAAACAATCATTAACGAATGGAAAGAGTTATGATTGGTTAAATTATTTGTCAAATCAAATTGGAAGCAGATTGTCTGGATCTTTAGGTGCTGAAAAGGCGGTTTTGTGGGGGAAAGAGGAACTTGAAAAATTAGGTATGGATAAAGTCTGGCTACAGCCAGTAATGGTTCCAAAATGGGTAAGAGGAGCAAAGGAATATGCTTTTATAGAAAGTGAACCTGGTAAAACTACTACAGTTAATATTTGTGCTTTAGGAGGGTCGGTTTCTACACCAGCATTAGGTATTAAAGCAAATGTGGTTGAGGTTCATAATTTTGAAGAGCTTGCCACTTTAGGGAAGGAAAATATAGAGGGGAAAATAGTGTTTTTTAATAGGCCTATGGAAGCAGAATTGATTCACACATTTGAAGCTTATGGAGGTTGTGTAAATCAACGAGGTCAAGGTGCTGTTGAAGCTGCAAAATACGGTGCAGTTGCTGCTATTGTACGTTCCATGAATTTAAGATTAGATGATTTGCCTCATACAGGTGCTATGAATTATGGAGATACACCTGTTGAAGATCGTATACCATCCGCTGCTATTAGTACCAATGATGCCGAATTATTAAGTACGATGTTAAATCTTGATAAGAACATAAAATTCTATTTTAAGCAAAATTGTAAGCAACTTAACGATGTACAGTCTTATAATGTAATTGGAGAAATTACAGGAAGTCAATACCCGAATAAATATATGATTGTTGGAGGACATTTAGATTCTTGGGATTTAGGTGACGGTTCACATGATGATGGGGCAGGAATCGTTCAATCAATGGAAGTTTTAAGATTATTTAAGGAATTAGGTATTAGACCAAAGCATAGTTTAAGAGTTGTTTTATTTATGAATGAGGAAAATGGATTACGAGGTGGAAAAAAATATGCGGAAGAAGCTAAACAAAGAGGAGAAAACCATGTGTTTGCGTTAGAAAGTGATTCAGGCGGATTTACACCAAGAGGGTTTTCTCTGGATTGTAATGATGAAAATTTCAATCAGGTTTTATCCTGGCAAAACTTATTTAAACCTTATTTAATTCATTATTTTGAAAAAGGCCATGGAGGAGCAGATATTGGTCCGTTAAAAAATGACAAAATAGTAATGGCAGGATTACGTCCAGATTCTCAGCGTTATTTCGATTATCATCATGCCAGTAATGATACATTTGATGCTGTGAACAAGCGTGAATTAGAATTAGGCGCGGCTACAATGACCTCACTCATGTATCTTTTTGATAAGTATGGTTTTAAATAAGACGAGAAATTCATGAAAAACTATGTATTGCTTTTTTTTATAATTAGCTTTCAAATTCAATCTCAAAATAATATGGCATCAGAATTACCTTATTATGAAATTCCGGATTACCCAGAAACGTATACTCCAGGGAGTGTAGTATCAAGAATGTTAGATGGTTTGGGGTTTAGATACTATTGGGCTACGGAAGGGTTAACTGAAAATGATTTGAATTTTAAACCAAGTCAAGACGCTAGAACATGTGATGAAACTATTGATCATATTTATGGATTATCAAAAGTCATTGTTAATGCGACTTTAAATAAATC
>JAHEDS010000134.1 GCA_024641135.1 Flavobacteriales bacterium | reverse complement strand
TAATGATCGAGAAAGATGCTATTTCGAAATTATTACATAGAATAAGACATAAAATGATTAATATTAATCGTGTAAATTTTGACGAGTCTATTGATGGAAGATTACATAATGAGCAACATTCGTTACGTGAAGATATGCGGAATTATATTAAACTGCATTACGAATTGAAAGAAGAGATGATGGACTATTTCCTTGAATGGTTATAAGAAATCTTATAGATTTATTTAGAAAAGCCATATACGTGTTGTGTATGGCTTTTTTATTTAATAAAGGGATTAGTAGTGGATAGGTTCAAATATTCTATTTTACATAATATAAATTATAGTACATTTATTTTATCAGTGATCATTTAAAGCTCAATAATTGCTCTTTCCAAATTGTATAGATTTTCTGTATTGATAAATGTCATCAGTATTAACATTCAGTTTTTTTATATTTAATAATTGCTTTTGGTTATCATTTAAAGCATTGATAAATGACTTCTTTAATCCGTAAAAAACATCATGTATTTGTGTGGTTACCAATGGCTGGCATGATTCTTTTTATTATTTTTTATGTTATTGCTGCCTTGCAGTATCCTGGTGGATCATACACATTTCCGAATCAAATTGGATTTAATCTTAAAGCTAATTATCTATGTGATTTATTAGATGCACAAACCGTTAATGGTTTGCAAAATACAGCAAGAACTTACGCCCGTATGGCATTAGCTATTCTTTGTTTTAGTTTAATGTTGCTTTGGGTCTATTTACCCAAACTTTTTACAAAAAAAAATAAAAGCCAAATAATTATGAGTGTTGCGGGCATCCTTTCCATGGTGATAACCTTGTTTTTAGCTTCAGAAGTTCATGATATTATTATTCGTATTGCAGGTGTTTTTGGAACTTTGGCACTGATTCTTGCCGTTTTTGAGCTTTATAAAAACCGATATTTCATGCTTTTTATACTTGGAATTATTTGCTTGACCCTGTTTTTGACAAATTATTACATCTATGAAACAGGCTTATTATTGTATACATTGCCATTAATTCAAAAAATTACCTTTATCTTTTGTATTTCTTGGTTTATACTACTGAATAGCGCTTTATATAAAAAACAACAAGTGAATTGAAAAAGTTATATAACATCAAATTAACTAGCTTTCAATATTTATCATAACTCTTGCAGCCCTCAGATTTCAATGTATTTAGGTTTTTTTCAAAATTTGAATCTAAAACATTTCCGGTTTTTTTATGGCAAAATGGACAAGGATTCATATCGCCATCAGTATCAATATAAAGTCCTTTTTTACCTGCACTTAAGCAACCTTGTCTACGTTGATAGTAACCATGATAAGTAATAATAGGATAGTCAGAAAATTCTTTAGTAAAATTCATTTTTATGAAGAATCTTTCTAAGATTTCAATTTGTTCTAGATTAAGAGTAACATCTTTATGAGCATAGCGTCCTACATCTTTTGGTTCCAAGAATTGCACAAATGAAACCTTTAATTTTTTAGCTAATTCCATATAAGCCATTAAATTATTTTGAGATATAAACTCTTTGGTGGCGCATAATGATAATGCAGTTATGAGATTATTATTGTTGGCATTTTTAACCGCTTCTTCAACCCAATAATAGGCATCTTTAAAATGTCTAAATTTATTATGCATTTCTGGAATAAAATGATCTAAACTTACAACAACTCCAGTTAATCCAGATTCTTTAAGACGTTTAGCATTTGCCATATTTAATTTAAATCCAGATGTAACTATCCAAAAAAGAGATGTTTTTTCGGCATGATTTAAAAGTTTTATTACAGATTCCATTTTTAATAACGGTTCCCCTCCAGACAAGTGTATTTGGGTAACACCTTCGCCTTGAATTCTTTTTACTATTTCCTGTAATTGATTATCGGTTAAAGTATCTTTCTTATTTAAATTATCCCATTCAAAACAATGTTCACATTGTAAAGCACATTTTTTCGTTATAGCTAAAAAAACATTATTAAATCTATTAACCACTACTCTACGAACTGGTTTAAAAGCATTTATATTAGAAGCAATATATTGTTTATAAATTGAGCTATTCCAACCTGGTGTATAAAGCCCAAGATAATATTTACCATTTAGGTAAACCATTTTATGAACTTTGGTATTTCCCAAAAAACGCCTTCTAAATTTAATTAAATTACGTAATGATTGAATCCAGTCAATTGGGTTCTTATAACAACTTATAATAACTTTTAAGAGGGTAAATTTAATTTGCAATCGAATTAATTCCAGTTTTAACCCAGTAATTATCTTTGGGCCATTAGAAATATCAATTGTTGTCGATTTTAAATTAATGTCTTTTACATTTTTTCTTACAAGCTCTGTTATCATATAATTAGTTATTTTGTGTTTGAGGCTACTAAATCAAATTGATTCCCATAATCCATCAAGGCTTCATATTCAAACATAGAAAAATCTGTGAATGCACCAGCTTCTCTAAATAATTTTAGTTTTTGAAAATTAGGCTCACCTTCATAAGCTCTTATATAATTATAATAACCTCTATTCTTTAAAAAGAATGTTTTTTTAAAATCTGTGTTATATTTACTGGTTTTAAAAGTGACCACAACCTGATCACCTACATCAGGTTGCACAAAAAACTTGTTATCAATAGCTGATAAAAGCGGTGTTACATCAATATTATTATCATCAATCGCCTTACTAGGATTGATATAGTTTATACTTAACATCTCGTTTTTTGAAAAATCTATACCTACATAGTCAACTTCCCAAAACATAAATCCTGTTTCTAATTTTATCACAATTTCATCTCCTTTTATATTATTTAAATTTATTGAAACTGCAATATCTCTTGAAGCCATAGGACCAACTACGTCAATTTTATCAACTAAATCCCATCCTTTTTCGGTTTTTAAATACACGGATAATGGAATATTTTGTTCGTTTTTCCAAGTTTTACTTTTTTCAATTGGAGCGTTTTGTTGATTTTTTTGAAATTCAGAATAATAACTACCAAATTGTTCATTAAACTTTCCAAAAATGTAGTCTAACCACATAGAGTTTTTAACCGTTAAGAAAAGTTTTGCACGTTCTGCTTGTAGTGGCTTATTAAATCTTAATTGAATATCTCTTAAACTACTTGAATTATTAATTTCAGTATTGAATAAATATGAATTGTCATCTTTTGCCAGAGCAGGTTTGGTGTTGCTTGTAATGTTATCAATAAGAACATCTTTTGGAGAATTGATATTCGAAAACGTATGAAGGTTTCCATTTTTATCTAATAAAACCTGAAGGTTTTCAGAATGTTCTACTTCTAATAATTGAACAAAGTCTGTATATTGAATTTCTTTTAACTCATTTGAAATTTTGATACTATATTCATTATTGATAGGTTTGATATTAGGAAGTAGCAAATAATCATTATGTTGTTGATTAGCTGTTAAAATTCCTGGATAAAGTTCACCGGAAAAAATAAATTCTTCACCATCACTAACATAAACAAATGGGCAAGAACTCTTTGTTAAGGCAACAATAATAGTGACTACAGCAATTGTTCCAACAATACCTCCAATAACACTTAAGATTGTACGTCCAGTATTTATATCATTTACTGAAATTGAGCTAATTTCTGTAAATGGAATTGTTATATAATCCCCAATATTGTTCGACATATTAGTTTTAATATAGAAATGCACTTCATTTAAACCTTCTTTTCCTGCCTTATTTCTATGAGTTTTTTGCGTTTCTCTAGGTTTTTTTGGAATATGTTTAGAATCAACATTTTGAACAATACCTGATATAGATTTATCATTCTCATTAACTTCTAATCTATTTAAATGCCAACTATCTGACCCAGAATGAATAATTATATATTTTTGAGTTTCAGCAAATACATCTACTTGACCTGCTATGGTTTCAGAATTAGTTGTTAAACTTCTCACATTATAATAAGAACAACCAATAACCAGATTTAAAAATAAGAGTGTTAAAAAAACTGATATAAAAGATGTGATTTTTTTGTTTTTAACTAAAAAGTTAAGCGGGCGAAATTTTGAGTTTGCTTGAGATTTCATTGCAAATAAGAATTTTTAAGAAAGTCTTATTCAAAACGAGATTTGAGAAGTGAGTTTGTACTTATTTAAAGATAAACTATTTTTTAATTAGAAACAAGCTTTTTTGGACTCCTAATAGAATAATCCTAACACCTCATTATTTAAATAAAATGAGTTTACCACATCCACCTCTATTTAATAAATAAAAGATTGTGAAAGAAGCGGTTTCATTAAGATTTTAGAAGTAACTTTTGGTATTAGATTTGTCAGGAAACAGTAGATTTCTATAGCGCACTTCTTTAATTGGCCCATAAGACTATCTATTTACACTTAGCTCTTCTTTTACTAAAATCTCCAGTTACATAACGCGATACATTATAATGCATATTAATAAAAACAAAAAAACCATCTATCAGATGGTTTTTTATATATGAATTTAATTTCTGATAATTCTGTTATTGATCTAACAATACGTTTTTCGGCAATTTAATATCTCTAGTTGCAACGTACATAGTTCCTTTTTTCTCCAGTTTAA